>JANNHC010000280.1:0-1882 GCA_031404215.1 Acidobacteriota bacterium | reverse complement strand
GAACCGAACGGCGAGGACAACGATTCAAGGCCGAAGGAGGCTACTCAATGAAGCGGGTACTTACAGGAACATTCTTGGCAGCGACGTTCGCAGTCGGGCTTTCAGCGCAGGCGCCTGCGCCAGCCCAGACCCCCTACCCATCGCAGGCCCCGCCGCCCATGCAGGCATCGAAGGACGCGGCGAAGCCAGTAACGGTCACCGGCTGTTTGAAGGCCGGCGACTCGGCGGACACGTTCATCCTGTCCAACCTGAAGTGGAGCGACAAGGCCAAGGAAACAGGCGCGGTCGGCACCACCGGTTCAGCGGCAGTGCCGGCTGCGGTCGCGTCGGCAACCACGCTGAAAATCATCCCGAGCGCCTCGACGAAGCTCACCGGACACATCGGCCACACGGTCGAGGTGACCGGCACGGTTGCCGATAAGGACCAGACTGACCGCGGCGTGCTGACGACACCTTCTACAGACCCGGCATCGCCACGTCCGTCCGCGTCCCCGGCATCGCCACGTCCGTCCGCGTCAAGCGGCCCGTCCGTGGAAGTGCGCTCGCTGAAGATGGTGTCAGAGACCTGCTCACCGCAGTAGACGGAAAGAACGTCCGTTCCGACGTTCGGAGTCGGAAGTAGAAAGTTAGGACTCGAGGGAGCCAGTCCGGCATCGGGCTGGCTCTCGTTTTTTGTCTGCAGAGCCCGTACCGCGTGTTGGTGAGAAGCTGGCGCGCGCAATTCGGAATGTCCGGTTCTCGGACGCTCCTCTCGGGATCGGCGCTTCGCCGCGCACGTCGCGGCGAGACGCCTCCGCCCGGATCGCGCGCACGTGCGGCAAACGACCCGCGGTCGGTCGCGGCCCATAGGTCGCGGCTTCTCAGCCTGCCTGCATCAACGGATCGGCGGCGCTTGCTGCTGTTCGAATACGACCTCCGCGCGTGAATCTCCAGTGCCGCGGCCAATGAGTGCGCCGACGATCGCGGCAGGTACCACCATGTCGCCGACCATGCTGATTCCCAATGGCAGACTTGCAATCGCACCGATCGCAGCACCGAGGCACCCCCGACGCCCCTTCGACATCTTGACAACTTTCGCCACGAAAGTGATGTCCGCATGATCGATGCTGCGTTGCGTCATGGCGCCTGTCACGTCCCTCGAGCGCAGCTCGAGTCGGTCGAGGGTAATGGCCTCCAACGCCCCCCGTACAGTCTCACCGCTGACCAATCGCACAATAGACTGAGTGCCGCGCGGCAACCGCAAATCAGCCACGCGTGTGACGACGACACCGGTAGTCGGCCGGTCAATTGGAACCGTTATCGTCACACCCGCACAGCCGGCGTTGCAGAGCGCCAAGAGCAGCATGAAGAGAACAGCGCGTACAAGAACACTTCTCATGGATACCTCGGCCCCATGATGGGCTCTCGAGGCGCTGGAGTCCTCAGCAAACCCTGAGCAAGAACTGAAACTGCTTGTGGCGTCTGGATGGGCCGGCCGTGAAAAGCCGTCTGAAACCACTTCGAGTCAGTGCGATGCGCCGGCTGTGTGACTCAAAACGCTTCCAACCAGTCGAGATTCGCCGTCGAGCGGATCCTTCTCTGTGGGGGGTGAGGGTGGGGCGGCGGTGTCGTCCTGGGCGACCAGCATACTCTCGCGATCCCCGGAGCCGTGACAGTGTCAAACACAGCCGCGCTTATCTTGATGCCGGTCAGCTACCGCTGAGAATGACCCGCCTGGCTCACCGCGCAAGCACCTAGTCCCGATACTGGGGATCGTTGTCGAGGCGCTTGTCCTTTAGGAACGCCCAGGCGCTCTTGTTGATCTCCGACGAGCGGCTGTAATAGTTGTGCGTGTGGCCCCTGATCTCCGTCAGCTCGGCGTTGAAGCCCTGCTCATTCAGCG
>JANNHC010000279.1:0-11402 GCA_031404215.1 Acidobacteriota bacterium | reverse complement strand
CCAGGAACGGCACGTTGGTCGGAGTGTGGTAGTACCGCACGACATGCCCGAGCGCGACCGTGTACTCCCCCGCCGCCAGCTCCGTCAGCAAGTCATGCCAGCGCGGCCCATCCTCAGTCGCGAGCTGCGTGTTGAACTCTTCATAGAGCACCGGTGCTCCGGCCTCTTCCCCTTTGCGATGGGGCCCCACCCCCATCGGGGGGCGTCCCGCGTTAGACTGACGTGGATGACGCTCTGGAAATGGCTCGGGTTCGAGCGCGCACCGAGGGACCAGGAGTTCGACAGTCTGGCGGACGCCGAGACCGTGCTCACTGGCCTCGACGCGGCGACGCGCCGCTACGTCGCGTGCTTTGCGTACATCCTGACGCGGAGCGCGCGGGCCGATCACCAGGTCACCGACGTCGAGGCGCGGGAGATGCAACAGATCCTTGCCAGGCTTACCGGCATCCCGGAGAAACAGGCCGGCGACCTCGTCCGGCTCTTGGGGATGCAGGCCCGCCGTTCCGGTGGCACCGATGATTTTGTCGTGACGAGAGAGTTCGATCGCACTGCGTCGCACGAGCAGAAGATTGCCCTCATCGACGCCCTGTTCACCGTGTCGTCGGTCGATGCGTCGATTGTGACCATCGAAGACAATGAAATCCGCCGGATCGCCAACGAATTGAAGATTGAACACCGGGAGTACATCGCCGTGCGCGCCCGCCACCTCACGAACCTGCAGGTGCTGAAAAAACAGGACTCGAAATGATCCATGGGAGCCGCGAGGCCGGCGGGCGGCTGAAGGTGATGTTGGAGTTGGGCGCGACCCACCACTGAAACCATTCCCTGTATGATGCGGGCGTGAAAAAAATCGCTCAGGACGTGCTCGAGTCGGCCGAGTTCCACAGCCTTGTCGCAGGCCGGTGGCGGATCTCGCTCATCCTCACGGGGCTGCTGTTCGTCCTCTACTACGGCTACATCCTCCTCATCGCGACGAACCGGCAGCTCGTGTCGCGGCCGCTGTACGGCGCCACGACCACCGGGATTGTGCTCGCGGCGGCCGTGATCGTGGGCGCCTGGATGCTGACGGCCACCTATGTCGTCTGGGCCAATCGCCACTACGACCCCGCCGCTCGGCGGCTTCGCGCGCGGGCCGAAGGGAAGTAGCGCGATGCAGACGACTCTCGGCAGCCCGACACTCTCCGCCATCATCTCGTTTCTGGTGATCGTGGTGCTCACCCTCGCGGTCACGTACTGGGCGGCGAGGCGCACGCGATCCACGCGCGAGTTCTACGCCGCGGGACGCTCGATCAGCCCGTTCCAGAACGGCCTCGCGCTGGCAGGGGATTACATGAGCGCCGCGTCGTTTCTCGGCATCACCGGTCTGGTCGCGCTGCGTGGATACGACGGCATGATCTACGCGACCGGTTGGCTCGTCGGATGGCCGGCCCTGATGTTCCTCATCGCCGAGCCGCTTCGAAACCTCGGCAAGTTCACGTTCGCCGACGTCGTCGCATTCCGGCTGCGGCAGGTGCCGGTCCGCATTGCGGCCGCATTCGGCGGAATCCTCACGCTGCTCTTCTACGTGCTCGCCCAGATGGTGGGCGCCGGCAACCTCATCACGCTGATGTTCGGACTCTCCTACGAGTGGGCGGTGATCACCGTCGGCGCCGTGATGCTGGCGTACGTGCTGTTCGGCGGCATGATCGCGACGACGTGGGTGCAGATCATCAAGGCGATTCTGCTGCTGTTTGGCGTGACGGTGCTGACGATCCTCGTGTTGTCCCGGTTTCACTTCTCCCCGGGCGAGTTGTATGCCGCGGTCGCGGGGCGGTACGGGCAGGCTGCCCTCGAGCCCGGCGGGCTCGTCAGCGACCCGGTCGACGCCATTTCACTCGGTCTCGCGCTGATGTTCGGGCTGCTCGGCCTGCCCCATATCCTGATGCGCTTCTACACCGTGCCGGACGCGCGGGCCGCGCGGTCGTCCGTGCTGTACGCGACCGGCTTCATCGGCTACTTCTACCTCATCATCCCGTTCGTCGGCTTCGGTGCGTCGGCGCTCGTCGGTCGCGAGGTCATCCGATCGGTGGATTCCGGCGGCAACATGGCGGCGCCGCTCGTGGCGGAACTTCTCGGCGGCACACCGTTCCTCGGCTTCATCGCCGCCGTGGCCTTCGCGACGATTCTGGCGGTCGTGGCGGGATTGACGCTCGCGGGGGCGAGCGCCCTGTCGCACGACATCTTCACCCACGCGATCCGGAAGGGGGACGCGACCGAACACGAGCAGATTCGCGTGGCGCGCCTCGCGACCGTGGCCTTCGGACTCGTCGCGGTGGTGCTTGGCATCCTGTTCAAGGGGCAGAACGTCGCGTTCATGGTCGGCCTCGCGTTCGCCATCGCCGCGAGCGGCAATTTCCCCGCGCTGCTGCTCTCGATCGTCTGGGCCAGGTTCAACACCGTCGGCGCAGTGTGTTCGATCGTCACGGGAGCGCTGCTCGCGGTGATCCTGATCGTCCTGAGCCCGACGATCTGGGTCGATCTGCTGCATCACCAGGCCGCGATCTTCCCGTTGCGGAATCCCGCGATTGTCTCCATGCCCGCCGGCTTCCTCGCCGGGATCATCGCGTCGCTGCTCGTGAAGGAGCCGGAAGCCGAGGCGAAGTTTCATGACGAAAAGCTGCGGACCTATCTCGGTATAGGAGCCGAATAGAGCTGGAGGCGTGCCGTCGGCTCGTCTCAGTTATTGACCGCCAGCGCTGTTGAAGAATAAATAGGCAAAGCCGCAAGAAATGCCAGGGCTCAGGACTCAGGTACGGAGCGACGATTGCGCAGGTGGGGCAGAAGTATCGCGGCGGTCGTGGGGTTGCTGTCGGCGGGGTGCGGCGATGGGATGGCGCCGACGCCGACGCCCGGCGCGCCCGTGATTGCGTGCCCGGCGAACGTCACCGTGCGTGGCGTTCCTGGCGGAACGCAGGCCGTGACCTACACGCCACCGGCGGTAACGGGCGGTGCAACTCCGGTGGCTGTCACGTGCACCCCTGCCTCGGGCGCGTCGTTCGGCGTCGGCACCGGCGCCGTTTCATGCAACGCGATAGACGCGCTGTCGCGCCAGGCGCAGTGCTCGTTCACCGTCACCCTCACGCCGCTGCTCCTGAGCGTCACGAAGTTCGTGGCGTTCGGTGACAGCTTGACCGAGGGAGAGGACGGCCGGAACGCCAGGCTTGGGTTCGGATTCATCGATCCAACCGGGACTTACCCGGTTCTCTTACAGACGACGCTCGACACGGAATACCCCGGGCAGTCGATCGTGGTGCTGAACCGGGGCCGGAGTGGAGAGTTCGTGGACGATGGCCGGCAGCGCTTGCCAGGTGTGCTCGGAGCGGATCGGCCCGGCGTTCTGCTGCTGCTCGACGGCTACAACGATCTCTTGTCGTGGTGCAGGCCCGCCGACGCCGCATCCGCCAGATGTGCGACGGCGATTACTGACGTGGTTGCCGGAGTGCGCAAGATGATTCAAACCGCCAGGAATCCCGCGTATGGCATCCAGCACATCTTCGTGAGCACTCTCACCCCCCCGGGGCCGCACGTCTCCGGCACGAACCGCCGGATTGCCGGCCAGGCGATTGTCGAGACGAACACAAGACTTGCGCCGATGGCCCGCGCGGAAGGCGCGATCCTCGTGGACCCATACCCCGTGTTTCTCGGCCACGAGTCCGAGTACGTCGCAGACGACGGGCTGCATCTTCGACGGGCGGGCTATCAGGCGCTCGCCGATACGTTCTTCGCCGCGATCAGAACGACTGTCAGCTCGACACCCGCCGTGGGCGGCGTGCATCATTAGGTGCGAGCATGTCGGGGTATGAGGTCCCCGCCATTCAAGAGGCGAGGAGCGGAGCGGGGCGAAGGGCCCCCGCCATTCAATAAAGGACTCGACCATGGCAGGAAGACTCGCTGGAAAAACCGCATTCCTCACCGCCGCGGCGGCAGGCATCGGGCGCGCGACGGCGCTGGCCTACGCGCGGGAAGGGGCACACGTCATCGCGACCGACGTGGACGTGGCGGGCCTCGAATCGCTTAAGAAGGAACAGCCGCAGATTGAAACTGCGCGGCTCGACGTCCTGGATTCCGCGCAGTGCGAGGCGATCGCGGCTCGCTGGCCGCGGATCGACGTGCTGCTGAACATCGTGGGATACGTGCACCACGGCACGCTGCTCGACTGTCCGCCCGAGGACTGGGCGCGCTCGTTCGATCTGAACGTCAACTCGATGTACCGGACGATCCGCTCAGTGCTCCCGCGCATGATCGAACGCGGCGCCGGTTCAATCATCAACGTGTCATCCATCGCCTCGAGCATCAAGGGCATACCCAATCGCTGCGTGTATGGCGCCACGAAGGCGGCGGTCATCGGGCTGACGAAATCGATTGCCGCCGATTTCGTCGGCAAGGGCATCCGCTGCAACGCCATCTGTCCCGGCACGGTGGACTCCCCGTCGCTGGCTGGCCGCATGGCGGCGACGGGCGATCTCGAGGCCGCGCGCAAGGCGTTCATGGCACGCCAGCCGATGCAGCGGCTGGGAAAGCCCGAGGAAGTCGCGGCGCTCGCCGTCTACCTCGGCAGCGACGAGTCCGCGTTCACGACCGGTATCGCGCATATTATCGACGGAGGCTGGACCGCGTAGCCGCCCGTGAGACACGTGCTTGCCGTCGAGCTGCCGTTGCCGTTGTCGTTGTGTGAACCGGGATCTTGAGCGGCGGCCCTCATCCCGGTAAAATTCCTCGTTGCGGCCCGAGCAGGCTCATCGCTGGCCGGCGCGCAGCGAATCGTCCGTCCACAATGGCCGGTGCCCTGTTTGGGACACGTTTTCAAGAGCAAGCGCGATGATTCCAACAGAACCAATCGGAAGCCTGCCTCGGCCCCCTGCATTGGTTGACGCCGTCAGCCGTGGGGACAGCGAGGATCCCGGCCTGGACCCCCTCTACGACGAGGCGATCCGGGACACCATCACGCGGTTCGAGGCCACGGGCTCCCCTGTGATCACCGATGGCGAACAGCGGAAGTATCACAACTTCTGGACCTACTGTGTTCACGGGCTTCCCAACACCGCGCCTGATGGATTCAAGATTCCATTCGCCGCCGGGCACACCCGCCGCATGCCCCGGTTGACCGCCGGCCCTTTCCGCTACAGGCGGTACGCGGACAGCTATCTCGACGTCGCGAAACGGTATGCCCGCCTTCCGCTCAAGCAGGCGGTCATCTCACCGTCCGCCTTGAGCCTCATGTACCCCGCTGAAGGAATACCAGGCTACTCGCGCGAGCAATTCATCGACGATCTGCTGGCGGAACACGAGCTCGAGATTCGCCGCTGTTTTCAGAAAGGCGCCTACAAGGTCCAGATCGACTTCACCGAGGGCCGGCTGGCCATGAAAATCGATCCTTCGGGGCAGCTGCTGCATAGTTTCATCGACCTCAACAACCTGGCGCTCTCGCGGTTCTCGCCCGACGAGCGCCAGCGAATCGGCGTGCACACCTGCCCGGGCGGCGATCGCGATTCGACCCACAGCGCCGACGTTGACTACGCGGAGTTGCTGCCGAGCCTGTTTCAGTTGAAGGTCGGCCACTTCTACATCGCGCTGGCAGGGGAACGCGACCGCGTGCGCGTCCTGAAAATCATCCGCCAGTATATGAAGCCAGACCATCGGGTGTTCGTGGGTGTGGTGGCGCCGATTGACCCCGACATAGAAACGCCAGAGCAGGTGCGAGACCGTGTCCTCGAAGCGGCGCGGTACATTCCGATTGCGCAACTGGGCACGACGGACGATTGCGGATTCTCTCCGTTCTCCGACGACACGTCGACAACGCGCGACACAGCCTTCGCAAAGATTCGCGCGCGGGTCGTGGGGACCACCCTTGCGGCTGACGCGCTTGGAGCACGGTAGTGGCGACGCCCGACGACGAGGACAATCTGCTGCGATCCGTCGCGTTGCTGAACGCCAACAGCATTCTGCTGGCTCGGCAGCGCGCGGAAGAAGAGCTCGTGCAGGCCAAGGAGGCGTTGCGCGAAAGCGAAGAGCGGCTGCGGGCGATGTTCAATCAGGCGGCCGTCGGAATCGCGGTCGCGTCGCTCGACGGCTACTTCCTCGACATGAACCGGAAGTTTACAGAGATTCTCGGATATAGCGCCGACGAACTCCAACGCTTGACGTTCTCCGAGATCACCCATCCGGACGACCTCGAGAACACCACCGCCTCCATACGACAGCTGCTCGCGGGTTTCATATCCGAGTTCGCGATCGAGAAACGCTACCTGCGCAAGGATGGGTCGCGCATCTGGAGTTCCACGACGGTCACGCTGCTCAAGGACGCAGCCGGTCAGCCTATCCGGTTCATCGCGGTCATCGAGGACATCACCTTACGCAAGCGGACCGAAGCGGCACTGCAGGAAGAGACCCGCGTGCTCGAGCTGCTCAACGAGACCGGAAAGGTGCTGGCCTCAACACTCGACCTGCATGCGCTGGTTCAAGGGGTCACGGACGCGGCGACCGAGCTGAGCGGCGCACAGTTCGGAGCATTCTTCTACAACACGACCGACGACACAGGGGACGCGTTCCTGCTCTACACGCTGTCGGGCGCCCCCCGGGAGGCGTTCGAGAAGTTCGGCAGGCCTCGCGCGACGGCGCTGTTCGGCCCGACGTTTCGCGGCGAGCCGGCGATCCGCTCGGGTGACGTCTTGAAGGATCCTCGCTACGGAACGATGGCCCCGCACCATGGCATGCCGCAAGGGCACCTGCCCGTCCGGAGCTACCTCGCCGTGCCCGTGCGGTCACGCTCCGGCCAGGTGATTGGCGGCCTGTTCTTTGGTCATCCGCAAACGGACGTGTTCACCGACCGCTCCGAGCGGCTCATCGTGGGCGTTGCGGCCCAGGCTGGCATTGCCATCGACAACGCGCGCCTCTACGAAGCGGCCCAGAAGGCGGCTGAGGACCGGAAGGCCCTGTTGGAGAGCGAGCGTGCCGCTCGCACCGCCGCCGAGCGGATGAGCGACATCAAGGATGAATTCCTCGCGACGCTCTCACACGAGCTCCGCACGCCGCTGAACGCGATCCTGGGCTGGTCGCAGGTGCTGCGGGGCGGCCGGAGCGACTCGGTGGACTACAACAAGGGGCTCGAGACGATCGAACGCAACGCCCGCGTGCAGACTCAGCTCATCGAAGACCTTCTGGACATGAGCCGCATTACGTCCGGGAAGCTGCGGTTGGACGTTCAGCCGCTTCAGGCCGCGTCCTTTGTAGAGGCCGCCGTGGAGACCGTCCGACCTGCAGCCGACGCGAAGGGCATCAGAGTGGAGACGCTTCTCGATCCCGCAGCCGGCCCGATCTCGGGAGACCCGGGCAGGCTTCAGCAGGTCGTCTGGAACCTGCTGTCGAACGCCATCAAATTCACACCCAAGGACGGCAAGGTCCAGATCGTGGTCGAGCGGGTGAACTCGCACATCGAGATCAGCGTGGCGGACACGGGCGTCGGCATCAAGCCGGAGTTCATTCCGCATCTGTTCGAACGTTTCCGGCAGGGGGACGCGTCCACGACGCGCAAATACGGCGGGCTCGGTCTCGGGCTCTCCATCGTCAAGAGCCTGGTCGAGCTGCACGGCGGTACCGTCTGGGTCCGGAGTGCCGGAGTAGACCAGGGGACGACCGTCACCGTGCAGCTTCCAGTGACCGTCGTCCATCGGACGCCGACCGCGGGAGAACGGCAGCATCCGAGGGCGTCAGATACAAGCCCCGGGCCCTTCATCGCCGAGGAACTTGCGGGGCTCACGGTGCTGGTGGTGGACGACCATGTGGACGCGCGCGATCTCGTCAGACGGGTGCTGGAAGACTGCCATGCCGAGGTGTTCACCGCCGGCACGGCTGAAGAGGCGCTCGCCCTCGTCGAAGCACACAAGCCGGACGTCCTGGTGAGTGATATCGGCATGCCGGATGCCGACGGCTTTGAGCTGCTCAGGCGCGTGCGCGCGTTGGGACCCAAACGAGGCGGGAAGGTGCCCGCCATCGCGCTCACCGCGTTTGCACGGTCAGAGGATCGTACGCGTGCGCTCCGCGCCGGCTTCCTGGTGCACGTGTCGAAGCCCGTCGATCCGTCCGAGCTCGTCGCCACGGTGGCAAGTGTCGCGCGCCGCGCGGGCGAGCAAACGTAGGGTAGGCGCCTCGAAGCGTGGCGACGCTACCTGTGAAGGCGCGAGACGCTCTGGTCGCCGGTCTCGCGGCCGCTGCGAGCCTGGCGCTCTATGTCGCGACGCTGCAGCCCGACTTCGGTGGGCCGGAGGACACGCCGAAGTTTCAGTTCATCGGCTACGTTCTCGGCATCCCGCACCCGCCCGGCTACCCCCTCTACGTGCTGCTTTCGCATGCGTTCGTCACGGTGGCGACCGGCACGATCGCGTACCGCGCGAACCTGTTTTCCGCCGTCATGGCGGCACTTGCCTGCTCGCTGGTGTTCGTCATCGGCCGGCAACTTGGTGCGCGCCGATGGACGTCTCTCTGCGCGGCGCTCGGCCTCGCGGCTGGCGCCTCATTCTGGCGGAGCGCGGTCTTCGCGGAGGTGTACAGCCTTGCGGCCGTCATGGCGGCGCTGACGGTTGCGCTGCTGTTGGCCTGGGGCGCGCGCGGCCGCCCAGGGCGCCTGCTCGTGGCGACCGGCGCCTTCGCGCTCGGGCTCGGCAATCACCTGACGATCCTCGGCATGGCGCCGGCGCTTGCGATCTATGTGTTCGCGCGCGATCGCCGCGTGCTGACGGTTCGCGTCATGGCCGCGGCCGCGCTCGTGCTGGCTATCGGCATCGCCCAGTACGGACTGATCGTGGTCCGGACCCACCAGGAAGCGCCCTACCTCGAGGTCCGGGCGAGCCGGGTCGTTGACCTGATCGGAGTGGTGACGGCCGAGCGGTTCGCGGGGCAGCGGTTTGCGTTCGGACCCCTCGTCCTGCTCACCGACCATCTGCCCGCGCTGATAGTCCTCATTGCGAAGGAACTCGGCATTCCGGGATCGATCACGCTGCTCGTGGGAGTGTTCGCCGCCGTTCGACGCGCGGATCGGCTGCTCGTGCTCGGTGCGGCGGGGGGCATGTTCGGCATGGTGCTGAACATTTCCGGCGACCTCCAGGGATTCATCACCCCGCTGATGGTGCTCCTGTGGCCCTTCACCGCGATCGGTCTCGACGCAATCGCGAACCACCTGCAGGCGACGCGCGGCGGCAGGCTGGCAGCGGGCGTCGTGCTCGCCGCCGCGGCGACCCTCCCGGTGAACAACGTCGTGGCGAACTATAAGAAGGCCGACCAAAGCGGACGCGTCGAAGACGGCAGGTTCCTGCGTGCCATGTTCAGCCAGCTTCCGGACGGAGCGGCATTCGTGGCCGAGGATTACTGGTCCGACATGGCGCTGCATTATTTCCGCTTCACCGGCGAGGCCGGTCCCGGCCGGAGCGTCTCGCGGATCGGATTCGACGCGGGAGAAGTGCGCCAGGCCTCGCGCGATGCGCATCGTGTCTTCGCCTTCGCCAACGCTGCCACATTTCTTTCTGCGGAGGGTTTGCAGTTCCGGCGTTCGCCCGTGATCGGCCCGTCGCTCGGCGAATGGCTCACGCTACTGCCGCGTGGGACGATCCTGGTGGGCGCGATGGCCTATGCGCCGGGCCCGCCGAATCTGTCGGCGATTGGGCACCCGGACGCCCGGCCGGCGGGCCGTCTCCGTTCGTTCGAAGCGTTCGCCGCGTCCGTCGGTCGGCCAGGAATCGCGTGGAGCAAATCGGACGAGCCGACGTCGCTGACCGTGGACGCGGCGTCGCTGCACCGCGCGGCTCTGTCCTTCGCAGGGGCGCTGTTCGTCTCGGCGGGACCGGGAGAAGCGCGGATCGATCTGGACGGACACGCGATCGCCCGCGTCGAGGCGGGCCTTGTGCTCGCTGCGTTCTCCTCAGACGGCGCGCTGATGCGCGCGCTGGAGTCTCCGCTCGGCGAGCCGCAGCAGGTTCAGTTCGCCGAAGCGGTGTACGAGCTGGCCGGCGAATCGCCGTGTGCCGAGCTGACGACGGAGGGATGGACGGAGATCGATGCCGTGCTTGGCAGCGGCAGCTGGGTCGCGACGATCCCGACGGTCGGCTCGCTCGTTGTCGAGAGCGTGTTTCCCGAATCGCGGGACGTGCGGGCGCGGTCCAGCCTGCTGCTGGGCGACGGCAGCATCAGCACCACGTTCGTGCGGGACCTCGACGGAGATATCCTGAGGACCGAGTTGACGCGGGCTGGTGAACGCCGCCCGGTCTTCCGGCTGGCGCTCGACCGTCCGCTCACGAATGTGGGCGCGCGCCTGCGCGCGGGCGGATCGCCGTCGTCTCTGAGGATCTGTTCCCACCGTCCGGTGCGTCCGCTATTCGAGGAAGGCCGGACGGTCGCCTGGATCCGGGCCGACTTCGAATCCGAGCCATACTTCGGAGCAGGATGGGGGGATGCGGAACGGACCGCCACGGGGCCGGTACGCCGAGGCCGCGATAGCCCGACGCTCTTTCTGCCGCTCGAACAGGGGAGCGCCTATCGCGTCTCCCTGGATCTCGCCGCTGCCGAGACGAGGGCGTTGGACGTAACCCTCAATGGCCTGCAGGTCGGCGCGTGCGACCTGCACGGCGGGCGACTATGCGAGCTGACGCTTCCCGCCGCGGCCGTCATCGAGGGGATCAACACGCTGTCGCTGGGCAGCGTGTCGTCGGGTGGCGCGCCCGTGTTCACGTTTCGCGGTGCGAGAATCACGATGGTCCGCTGACCGCCGGTCGCGGGCCCGTTCCATTTCCAACCATCCTGAAGTCCGTCGTATATATGTGCCATGCGTGACGACCTGAAAGCTGCCCTCCGCTCACTCCGGTCATCCAAAAGCTTTACGATCGCGGCCCTCATCGTGCTGACGCTTGGCATCGGCGCGACGACTGCGATCTTCTCGGTCGTGGATGCCGTGGTCCTTCGAGGGCTGCCGTTCGACGAGCACGACCGCCTCGTCGCTGTTGGCGAACGTTCGCGCGCCTCCGGCCAGTTCCCCCATCCGGACCGCGACCCCGAGGCGCTCGGGGCCGTCGCGCCGCAGAATTATCTCGACTGGGCTGCCGGGCAGCACGTATTCGAATCGGTCGGCGCGATCGCGAGCGGCTGGCTCACCCTGCGCGAACCGGGCGTCGAGCCCGAGTCGTCGAAAACCCGATCGGCCGCACCGTCACCATCGGCGAGGACCGCACCGTCGTCGTCGGCGTCGTCGACGTCCACCAGGTCAGCCTCGAGACCGAGCCGCGGACGGAGGCCTACGTGGATACGGGCCTTAGTGAAGAGGCGTTCCTGGTAGGGGCGCTGCGCGCAGGAGATTTGAAACCACTTCTGGCGTCTGTTCG
>JANNHC010000278.1:0-2823 GCA_031404215.1 Acidobacteriota bacterium | reverse complement strand
CCATCTCTTCTGCGCTGAGTACTGCGGCACTCTGCACTCCGGCATGGGCGGTTGGGTGGAGGTGATGGAGCAGACCGAGTATCAGAAATGGCTGGCCGGCGGCACGGAAGGATCGATGGCCTCGCAGGGGGAGAAGATCTTCCAGAAGTACGCCTGCAACACTTGTCACACGGGCGACGCCACGGCGCGCGGGCCGGTACTGAACGGGCTCTATGGCCGGACCGTGATGATGACGAACGGGCAAGCGGTCGTCGCCGACGAGAACTACATCCGCGAATCGATCCTGAACCCGCAGGCGAAGATCAAGGCCGGGTTTCAGCCGATCATGCCGACGTTCCAGGGACAGGTGAATGAAGAAGACCTGCTGAAGCTGCTCGCCTACATCCGCTCGCTCGAGCCTCCGAAGCCAACCACGCTGGCCGTGGAATCGCCGGCGTCGTTGCCGCAAGGGAAACAACCATGAGCCAGACCTATCACGACGTCCAGTTCGTCGAACCGGCGAAGACGCGAAACTACCTCAACAACGACTACGGCATCTTCTCGTGGCTCCTGACGAAGGACCACAAGCGCATCGCCATCCTCTACCTCATCTCCGTCACGACGATGTTCTTTGTCGGCGGCATCTTCGCTTTCCTCATGCGCCTGGAGCTGCTGACGCCCGAGGGGGACCTCCTCACCTCGGACACATACAACAAGTTCTTCACGCTCCACGGCGTGGTGATGATCTTCTTCTTCCTCATCCCCGCCATTCCGGCGGCGCTGGGCAACTTCATCCTGCCGTTGATGCTCGGAGCGAAGGACCTGGCCTTCCCCAGGATCAACCTGCTGAGCTGGTACCTCTACACATTCGCAGCGATCTTCGGTGTCTACGTGATCGTGGCCGGCGGCGTCGATACCGGCTGGACGTTCTACACGCCGTACTCCACCCAGTACTCGAACACACACGTCATCGCCACGACGACAGGCGCGTTCATCGCCGGCTTCTCATCGATTCTGACGGGGCTCAATTTCATTGTCACCACGCACCGGATGCGCGCGCCGGGGCTGACCTGGTTCCGCCTGCCGCTCTTCGTCTGGTCGATGTACGCGACGAGCGTGATCATGATCCTGGCCACGCCGGTGCTGGCCATCACGCTGGTGCTGCTCATGGTGGAGCGGCTGGTGGGGGTGGGCATCTTCGACCCCGCGCTGGGCGGCGATCCGGTGCTCTATCAGCATCTGTTCTGGTTCTACTCCCACCCCGCCGTGTACATCATGATCCTGCCGGCCATGGCCGTGATCAGCGAGTGCGTGGCCGCGTTCACGCGCAAGAAGATCTTCGGCTACAAGTTCGTGGCTTTCTCGTCGCTGGCCATCGCCTTTCTCGGATTCCTGGTGTGGGCGCATCACCTCTTCGTCTCCGGCATCTCCGTATTCGCGGCGCTGATCTTCTCGTTCATCACCATGCTCGTGGCAGTCCCCTCGGCCATCAAAGTCTTCAACTGGACCGCCACGATGTACCGCGCCTCGGTGTCATGGCAGACGCCGATGCTGTACGTCATGGGATTCATCGGCCTCTTCACCATCGGCGGCGTCACCGGGCTGTTTCTGGGCGCCCTTGGGATCGACGTGCACGTGCACGACAGCTACTTCGTCGTCGCGCACTTCCACTACATCATGGTCGGCGGTACGGTCATGGGCTACCTGGCGGGCGTGCACTACTGGTGGCCGAAGATCACCGGCCGGATGTATCCGGAATGGTGGGCGCGCCTGTCGGCCATGATGATCTTCATCGGATTCAACCTGACGTTCTTCCCGCAGTTCATCCTCGGCTACGTGGGGATGCCGCGCCGCTATCACGCGTACGCGCCGGAGTTCCAGGTGCTGAACGTGCTGTCGTCCGCCGGCGCGACGGTCCTGGCGGCGGGATACGTGCTGCCGATGATCTACCTCATGTGGTCGCTCAAGTTCGGTCGCAAAGCCGGCAACAACCCCTGGGGTGCGGTGGGCCTGGAATGGGCGACGACCTCTCCTCCGCCGACCGAGAACTTTCATGTGACCCCCGTCGTCACCTGGGAGGCCTACGACTACCCGGCCTTCGTCAAGGCGATGAAAGAGACCCAGCATGTCTGACGCGACCGTACGCACCGAACCACCCCATCATCATCCGTTCCTCCAGCATCACTTCCAGGACATGGGGCAGCAGCACGAAGCCTCGACGCTGGGGATGTGGGTGTTCGTTGCGCAGGAGATCATGTTCTTCGGCGGTCTGTTCGGCGCTTACGCCATCTACCGCGCCATGTATCCCGAAGCGTGGAGCGCGGGGGCGGATCATCAGAACTGGTTGATCGGCGCAGTGAATACGGCTGTTCTGATCGGGTCGTCGCTGACGATGGCGCTGGCGGTGTGGGCGGCCCAGACCGCGCGGCGCAAGCTCACGGTGGCGATGCTGATGGCCACGCTCGTTCTCGGCGGCGTGTTCGTCGGCGTGAAAGGCTACGAGTACTACGAGCACATCCACCACGGCTTGCTGCCCGGCGCGCACTTTACGTACGTGCACACCGCCAATCCGGCGCTCACGCCCGGGATCCAGCTCTTCATGCTGTTCTATTTCATGATGACCGGCCTGCACGCGCTGCACATGGTTATCGGCGCGGGCCTGCTGCTGTGGTTCATCCATCGCGCATGGCGAGGTGACTTCGGTCCGGAATACTACGCACCGGTGGAGATCATGGGTCTGTACTGGCACTTTGTCGACATCGTGTGGATCTTCCTTTTCCCGCTGCTCTATCTGATCTGAGGCTCATCAATGGCAAGCGATCAACATCACGGGCACGCCCCCAC
>JANNHC010000277.1:0-1531 GCA_031404215.1 Acidobacteriota bacterium | reverse complement strand
TTGGTTCCGGTGAGCCGGTTGTCCGGGTAGCCGCCGATCGGCGCCGCCTGTCCGGTCAGCCACTCGTCGGGCGTGCCGAAGTTCTTCGAGCGCAGCCGGGTGGTGATCTCGTCGCCGCTGAAGCCAAGATTGCGAATCACGAGGTCGTGCTTCGGGAAGCGCGCGTGCAGCAGCGTCTCGAGCCAGCCGTCGTACTGCATCCGCTCGGCGAGCGTGTTGCCGATGAGGCTGATGTGATCGCCCGCGCGCAGGACGAACGGATCGGCGGCTTTCCCGTGCATGGGTAGCATCCAGATCACCGCGAGGCCCGCGGCAAGCGCCGTCCACAATCGAAGCGTCTTGGTCATGTTCAGATTCTACTCGCGTTGCCCGGGTCCAGGCGGGGTCTTCCCCCTCGGGCTACTTCGGAATCGGGGCATCCCACCCCGCCATGTCGGCCGGCTTCACACCCTTGACGAACCCTCCGAAGTTGTACGTGGTGGGATGGTACGGACCCACGAAGCTGATGTCGTTCGTGGGCTGGATGCTCCGCTCGAAACCGGCGGCCCAGAGGCAGGCGTTGATGCTCAGCCGCCGGAAACCGTCGTTCAGCAGATCTTCCGATGCCCCGTGCGTCGTGGTAAACACACGGCCGGTTTTCCCGGACGCGCTCGTATACGTGCGATACCACACGACGGGCATCTGTTGCTTGCTCGGGTTGGGCGGAGAATCCGGCGTCATGCCGTCCAGAATCTGCCCGTTGGCCACGACCACGCTGCCCTCTATCGGGTTCGCGGTGTAGCCGCCCGACTGGACCCAGACGTCCTTGACCCCGCGCAGGATGGGATGCGTCAATTGGTCGGCCTGCAGCAACAGGCGGGAGCTCATTTTGTGATTGGTGCCGTAGTGCGACACCCAGGTCTCGCCGAGGATCTGGCGTCCGAATCCTCCCGGATACCCTTCCTTCGTCTGCCAGTGATACTTCAGAAACTTTGCGTCCGGCCGCTTGATCTGAAACGCATGCGTCGCGGTGCGGAAGCCGACGACCGGTCCGCCGCGCTCCAGGTAATCGGCGATGTGCTGCATCTGATCGTCCGGGAAATCCTGGAACCGCAGGAAGATCACCAGCAGGTCGGCCGTCTTCAGGGCCTCGAGTCCCGAGATGTTCGAGCTGCCAGGCTCGATGAAGCCGGTCTTTGGATCGGTCGTGATGAACACGCTGCACTTGAACCCGTAGTGCTTCGCAAGAATCCGCGCCAGGGCCGGCAGCGATTCTTCCGAGCGATATTCATGATCGCCCGCCAGAAACACGATGTGCTTACCGTGGCCGGGGCCTTTGTCGCCTTCGTAGACGACGAGATGCGGGTTCTGAGCGCTGGAGACAGCGGGAGTAGCCAGGATCGCGACGAATGCGCAGAGGAGCGGTCACGCGCGACCGACATCCTCGATCAGTTCACGGGGCTCGGCGTCACGGAGAAGCGCAAGCAGTACGTCAACGGCGGTGAGTTCAATCGGACCGAGCGCCTCGATCTCGAGCAGGTCGCGACCATCA
>JANNHC010000276.1:0-3536 GCA_031404215.1 Acidobacteriota bacterium | reverse complement strand
AACGCAGCGAATTGCGCGGACTCATGAACCAGGCTCGGGCTGGACGAAGTTGTACGCCGGCCAGGGACCCGTCAGGACCATGTCGGCCCCCGCGTTCGCACAGCCGGCCGCAAGCCGCCGGGCCGCGGCCTTGAAACGCGCGCGGCGGGCCGTGGGGACAAGAAACGCCGCGTCGAGCAGCGGCGGTGACGTGGCGCCCTCAGGCGCGTCGTCGCGGCGCCGTGCCTCGCGAGCGATGGCGGCCAGCGCGGCGAACGCACGATCGGCGGTGTCGGCGCCGGCCAGGCGTGCCTCGCGCGCTCGATCGCGCGCCTCTTTCTTGGCCGCCAGGAATGCGGCGCCCGAGGCTCGCGTGGCGGCCACCGCCCGCCGCGGGGGCACGGCTGCGGGGCGCCGCGTCATGCGGACTCCCCACTCGTCGCATCCGGCCACACGCTTCGCCAGTGCCTCGAGATCGCGCCGGCGCGACTGCGTCTCTTCCACCGCACGACGCTCGGACGAGAACATGGTGAACAGCTGCATCGGAATCACGGTGACACGCGGCTGTCTCGCGAAGTGTTCGGCCACGGCCTCGTGCGCGACCGCCACGTCGCCCACCCACTGCATGTCCTTCAGCGACGTCTCGAGGGGTTCGGGACCGTACGACGCAAGCGGCACGTCTGCAACGGCCAGCCACAGCGTCCGCGACACTTTGGCCATCGATGGACGGGTAGCGCCCCGCAGCCCGGGCGGCACACGGGCCGTCTTCGGCGGCGCGGCCGCGTGCATGATGCAGTAAACGTACGTTGCAGTGCCGTCCATTGCGAGATCCGCCACGATGATATCTCAGAGGGTCAGTTACGGCGGAGCTACCGGCGCGCGACGTGAGGTCGGCGGGACGGTTGTTCGTCCGGATCCGGCCGTGACCGTGGCTTCCAGTTCTTCTGCCACCGCCCGAGACCGGCGGCTCCGTGCGGCGGCGGAAGCGCCGCTGGCGCAATCACAACAGCCGTTGTCCCCCGGAGCGCGCGTTCGAGCCGGACGATCTCGCGCTGCTCCACCGAGGCCTCGGCGTGGCATTGCGCGCAAGTGCCCCGGCCGACCGCGTTCACGATGATCGCCGGTACGTGGATGTTCATGTCACGAAGGCGTCGCATCAGCCGCAGGGATTCTTCGCGCGGTAACGCGGCCGCCCTGGTCACGACCAGAAACGAGGTGCGCCGCGGATCCACCAGCAGCCCGCGCAATCGCCCGAGGCCCCGCGAGAGTTTCAGCAGACCGGCGCCGAGCGGCCCGACGCCGACCACTGGCTGGTACTTGAGCAGAATCGACATCAGCGTCCGCGCCCAGTCCTGAACGAGCGCGGGCATCTCGAGGAGCCGCAGCGCATGACCGCTCGGTGCGGTATCCATGACAACGAGGTCCGTCGCACCGGAGTCGATCGCCTCGGCGACGTCCACCACGGCGGCAAGCTCGTCGATCCCCGGCGGGGCGAGATCGATCAGGCTGTGCATGACCCGGCGGTCGTGCCCGGCATCGAACCCCACTCCGTCCGCCGCGCCCCGAGACAGGCGGTCGAAGAGTGAATCGATGGCAATGGCGTACCGGTCCCGGACGTGACGAAACCCGCCGACCGCGTCAATCTCGCGGACCTCGAGGTTCGCCGGTCCCCCGGGGATCCCGCCCGCCGCATCGGAGACTGGCGCGCCAAAGACGTCGGCGAGGGAATGCGCGGGATCCGTCGAGAGCAGGAGAACCCGGCGGCCCGGCGACGCCCACGCAAGCGCGGCCGCCGCTGCGCACGTGGTTTTGCCCACGCCTCCCTTTCCTCCAAACAGGATCAGCCGGGTGTCGTCGCCGGCAAACAGCGGGGGAACGTCGCCCTGTGTCGCCGCATCCGGCCGTTTCCGCCACGGTCGCAGAGAGGGAGCCCGTCCCTTACTCACGGGAGCCCTGCCGGTTGCGATTTCCAGGCCGACACTGACAAGGGCCCGTACCCCGCGCGGCTCGTCCGTCCGGGCGGCCACGCCGATCACTGGCATGCCTGGCAGGCGTTTCGTCAGGGCCGCGATGGCGCGCCGTTCGAGCGCGCGGCGACCGTCGCACCAGCCGCATCGGCGCGCCGGCGCGGGGGTGATGCGATTGACGACGACGTCACAGAGCGGAATACCTTCCGCGGTCAGCGCGGCGGCGGCGGCGGCCGTCTCTTCGGTCGCCATCGCTTCGGGCAGTGTCACCCAGGAGACGTGCACGCGGCCGGGATCGCGAAGCAGCGCGCGGAGATCGCGGCCCTCCCGATCGAGGTCGTCGATCAGCGCATCCTCGGCATCTGGCGTCCAGCTGCCGCGCAGCGCCTCCGCCATGACTCGGTGCTTGGCCTGCATGCCGTCGAAGGCCCTCGCAATGACACGCAGGGAATCCGGCATCGCCAGCATGCGCAGCGTATGGCCGGTGGGGGCGGTGTCCACGACAATCATGTCGTAGCGGCTCGTCCGCGCAAAGCGGGCGATCTCAAACAGGGCGGCGACTTCGTCGATGCCCGGCAGCGACAACCGAAGCAGCCGTGACACGTCGTCGTGATCGAGCCAGGTGCCGCGCAACGCGATGCGTTCGAAGGCGTCACGCCGCTGAGCGAGCCAGCGATCGAGTGCTCGCGGCGCGTCGATCTCGACCGCGTCGAGCACACCCCGCGGAAGCGGAATCCGCCGTGGAACGGGGCCAAGCGGCCGCTTGAACGCGTCGCCCAACGACGGCGCTGGATCGGTCGAAATGAGGAGGGTGCGGCTCCCCGCCGCGGCAGACACGACGGCAATCGCGGCGGCGCAGGTGGTCTTGCCGACGCCACCTTTTCCACCGACGAACCGATACTGTGGGGAGGGAGGCTCCGCCGGGTCGCGCGCGGATACGCGCGCGTCAGTCGCTGGAATGCTCGTCGCCTTCGAATGTGGCGTCGATACCGGTGATCTTGTAATCCTTCGGCGAGAGCGTGGCGGCGCCGGCACCCTGCCTCCGATCGCGGATCTCGCGCAGGCGCGCAAGAATGTCCGATTCCAGCCCGTCGAAGTCGTCCTGGCTCAGCTCACCGAGCTCGACGCGCATCTGCGCGGCCAGCAACTGCTCGCGTAGCGCCGTGTCGTCGTTGAGCTCGGTATCCACCGCCGCGGCGATTTTGTCGAACACGAATCGCAAACCGCCGATGAGCATCGAGTCGAGGATGAACATTTGCTGATTGCTGATTGTTATGGCTGATCGCTGATTGTTGTTGATTGGCGGCCGTGTGCAATCGTCACTCGAGCCATCAACAACAGCAATGCTAGTGTGCTCTCTCCAGCTTGAGTCGGATGTTGACGAAGTTGTAGGGCGGCCACGGACCGGTGTACTTGAACGTGAGCTTGTCGTACCGCTGCCCGATGTCCTTCACCCGCGCGTCGAACTGCTGCTCGACGGGGCGCGCGACAAGGAACGCGGCATTCATGATCATGCGATCCCCGATCGGCTTGTTCGTTCGGAACGCTACGTGAGCGAGATTTTCGAGGCCCTGCGAAATGTCTCGGTCG
>JANNHC010000275.1:0-2014 GCA_031404215.1 Acidobacteriota bacterium | reverse complement strand
CTTGTCGATGGACGAGTGTGTCTGATCCGAGCAGTACACGCGCATGCGGGGGAGCGTCGCGCGTCCTGCGAGTCCCTGCACACGCACTGAAGGCACCGCGCGCTCGCGTGCGGCCGCAAGCGCGTGCAGCGTGGAGATGGAGGCCGTGTCGTAGATGACTCCGTCAAATGTATCGGGGAGTCCGAGCAGCTTGCGAAGCCAGGCCAGCGTCACTTCTTCGAGTTCAGTCGCGGCGGGCGAGGTGCGCCACAGCATCGCCTGGACGTTCAGAGCCGCCGACAGGAACTCCGCCAGAATACCCGGCGCGCTTCCGCTGATCGCGAAGTAGGCAAAAAATCCCGGATGGTTCCAGTGGGTGATACCAGGCAGCACCACGCGCTCGAAGTCGGCAAAAATCACGTCGAAGGACTCGCCGTCGTCAGGGGCATGGGACGGAAGCGCGGACGCGATGTCCCCAGGTTTGACGCGGGCGAGAACGGGGTAGCGGGCCGGGTTCGCGAGGTAATCCGCAATCCAGTCCGCGACGCGGTGGGCCTCCCGGCGGAAGGCCTCGGGATCCATGTCACCGAACGGAGAACGGTCTTCGGTCATCCGCGGAGCGACGGCGATTTGAATTGACGCACGCGCTGATTCTGACGGGACGACCGCGGCCGGTCAATCAGTACTGCTGCTCGCGCTTCTCAACCTCGATCGTTGCCGGCGCCGACAGGCGGACCGTGACGACGGTGCCGGACGCCAGCGTTGCCGCATTCCGATCGCCCGCCATGACGGCCGCCGAGCCGCCTGCCGCACCTGCTGCGCCGCCGATCACCGCGCCCTTGCCTCCACCCATGATCGCGCCAAGGATGGCGCCCCCGATCGCAGCGCCGCCAATCTTGCGCGTGCTCTCTGCGGAGGGAGACTCCCCCTCGCGATAGACAGGCTCCGTGCGCAGCGGTATTTCCCGACCGTCCGCGAGCACCAGCGTGTGGAAGCGCACGCCAAGCCGGGCGGCCTGTTTCATCTTGCCTCCGCGTTCGACGAGCGTCACGGCGCCAATGACGCGCGAACCCGCCGGAATCGCCACCCGACCGGCCGCCACGACGTCCCGGGTCACGCGTGCGTCCACGCGATCTTCAATCCGGGCGCGCTCGCTCGACAACTGGGTATCTACCTGCAGTCCCATGACAGAGGTCGTCGGGAGCACTACTTCGTCGAACTGAGGCTCGGGCGGTCCCGGCGGCGCATCCGGCAAACGGACCGGCTCCGGCACTGTTTCGACAGGAGGGGAGGTGGCCGGCAAGACCTGACGTTCAACTGGTACCGCGGGGACCGGCGCCGGCTGCGAGGCCGGAGCGGACCGGATCTGGCGATCCCGAGCCGGGGGCGCCGGGGCACGGCGGACGATTGGAGACGCGGATCGCGGCGCTTCTTGAACCGGGTTCACGCTGTTCCCGGGGGCGGGCACCGCCTCCTCCTGGCTCCGGGGTGTCGAAGCAGCCGGTGCCGGGGAGGAGACGCCGACGATGGCTTCGGTTTCGGACACGGGCCGGCCCGCCGGCACCGCGGGGGCCGCCGCAACCGGAACCGGCCCGGTCGTGTTCTGCCTTACGGCGATGTAGGCGCCTCCCGCTGCCGCTGTGACGCAACCAGCGGCAAGGACGCCCGCAAGAATTCTGGAACTCATGACCTACTCCTGGACATGGTCAATTGAGCAATTGCCGTGCCCCGGGTTTCCGCTCGAGCTGAAGCAAAATCAGGCCAAATCGCGCAGAAAACTCCGGTCCGAGTCTCCCACGCAGCCGTCGGTGGACAGTCCCTGTCCTCCACGCAGGACCACCTCAATGAGGGCTACGTATTTCCTTCGCGAGCTTAACGGCAGCCGGCGCAAGGATGGCCGCCCCGATAATCAAGTCGCCCGCACACCGGGATGGACTTTGGGCGGTTGGGCGCGATCGATGTCGCAATTCACGTCGTCCGGGAACGGTTTGACGTCAACGTCTCCCCGCCCCTTGCGTGCATCATGGTCCCTCTG
>JANNHC010000274.1:0-3038 GCA_031404215.1 Acidobacteriota bacterium | reverse complement strand
ACATGCTGCCAAGACTGTGGCGGACGAAGTCGCCTTCGAACACGTCGTCGCCCTCACGATAGTTTGCGACGACTCGCTATTTAGCGTTCCACCACATCAGGGAAGCGAATCACCGGGCTGGCAACCAGGTCGTCCAGACCTTCGCGTACCCCGGCAGGCCACACGGCGTCGATCACGCACAGCCGTAGTCGTGCTCACGGTTGAGCGTCGCTATGACTGAATGAGGCGTAAATGCCGGGCCCGGCAGCGATCGCGCCGGGGCCGTCATTTCGTCGCGTTACGCTACCATCAGCGTCATGCTCAACTACATCTGGTTCGGGCTGATGGCGATTGCGCTCGTCGTGGCGGCGGTCAACGGGACTGCGGACGCCGTCACCAAGGGCGCCGTGGAATCGGCGTCCTCCGCGGTCCAGATCGCCATCGGCCTGGTCGGGATCATGACGCTCTGGCTCGGCATGATGCGCGTCGCGGAGGCCGCGGGGCTGGTGTCGCTCCTCGGACGAGTGCTCAGCCCGTTGCTGCGCTGGATCTTTCCCGAAGTCCCCCCCGGCCATCCGGCCGCGGGCGCGCTGGTCATGGCGATTGCCGCGAATGTGCTGGGACTGAACAATGCCGCGACGCCGCTCGGCATAAAAGCGATGGAGGAGCTGCAGGCGCTCAATCCCGACAAGGACACCGCCAGCAACGCCATGGTCACGTTCATGGCTGTGACCACCACCGGCGTGCAGCTGATTCCCGCGACGATGATCGGGGTGCTGGCGGCCGCCGGATCGGTCACGCCGACGGTGATCATCGGCTCGACGATCGTGGCGACATTCATCGGTACGGCCGGCGCCGTGCTGGCCGCCAAACTGCTGCAGCGGTTCTATCCGCAGCCGGCGGCGGCAGGGGTGCAATCGTGATGCGCGCGGCGCTGGATACGATCTCGCTCTGGGCAATCCCCGTGCTGCTGGTCCTCATTCCGTTTGTCGGCCTGGTGCGCGGGGTGAAGGTTTACGATGTTTTCATCGAAGGCGCGAAGGAAGGGTTCGAGGTCGCCGTACGCATCATCCCGTTCCTCGTCGGCATTCTGGTGGCGATCGGCATGTTCCGCGGCTCGGGCGCGATGGATTTGCTGATGCGGGCTCTCCAACCGCTCGTTGCGCCGACGGGCTTTCCCGCCGAACTTGTCCCGCTGGCCATCCTCCGGTCGCTGACCGGCAGCGGTTCGCTCGCCTTCACGACGGATCTGATCACGACCCACGGCCCCGACTCGACGATCGCGCGCACGGCGGCCACGATGTACGGCTCGTCGGAGACGACGTTCTACGTGCTCGCGGTGTACTTCGGGGCCGTCGGTGTCCGCCGCACTCGGCACGCCGTGCCCGCGGCGCTCGTCGGCGACCTCGTTGCCGCCATAGCGGCCGTCGCCGTCTGCGCCTGGATGTTTTCATAAGCCCTACTTCCTCCGACTGCGGCTGGCCGCTCCGTTGTCGCGCCCACCGGACATCCCGGTGCTAATATTCTCGCATCCACGTGAACAGCCAATCGGCGGCTCGGTCGAAGCGCCCTTCATCGTTCGCCACGGCGACCACTGGTACCAGTTCGTGTCGTTCGACCGTTGCTGCCGTGCTCCGCAAAGCACCCACAACGTCGTCGTCGGACGTTCGCCGAACGTGGCCGGTCCGTACGTAGACAAATCGGGCTGCACAATGACCGAAGGTGGCGGGTCGCTGGTCATAGAGGCGGACGACGCCGGCCTTGCGAGGTCCTGGGCATCCGGCGAACTTGCGCGACAATGGCCAGGACTACATGCTCCTCCACGCCTACTACGGCGAAGGCCGCGGGCGAGAGTCCGCGCTGCAGATCTCACGGATGGTTTGGGAGAACGGCTGGCCAAGCGTGGGCGCCCTGCCATAGAATCAGCCGCGGGTCCACGATGCTCCACCACAGTGTCCGCCGCCTCGCCGTTTTACTGCTCTTCGGTGGTCTCGGTCTCGTCGATCGTCCGGCCGCGCAATCTTCTGATATCGACGACCTGATCACGAAGGGGAATCAATTCGCCTCTCCCCAGGTGCGACGCGCCGATCTGGCCGTTCCTTATTTCAAGCAGGCGCTTGCGCTTTCTGAGCAGGCCCACGATTCCAGCCGCGGAGCGCTGGCGGCCGCAGGCCTCGGTGCGGCTTATCGATCGATCCACCAGGTCGACGCGGCTCTTGCGGTGCTCGAGCGCGGAGCGGCCCTCGCGCGCGCCGCCCATCGCCCCGAGCTGGAAGGCCTGTGCCTCCGCACGATTGGAAACATTCACGTCGAAGGGGGACGATACGATGTGGCGGGCGGCTACCTCGAGCGGACCCTCGCAATCGCCGACCGCACCGCCGATGCAGCGCTCAAGATCGCTGCCCTCAACGCTCTTGCCGTGAGCGCGCGTCATCAGGGTCGGATCGCCGACGCTCTCGCCCATTCGCGCACCGCGCTGCAACTGCTCGACGCCGAGCTCGCCGCCGGCAGGAAAGTTGACAGCCAGCCGCAGTTCGCCGTGCCCTTCAACGTTGGCAAGGCCCTGGCGGAGGGAGGCGATTATGGCTCCGCGCTCGAGTACTTCGAACGCGCCTTTGCGTCCGCCGAAGCCAGCAAGATGATTGCCGGCGTCTGGCATGCCCTGTTCGACACAGCGGAGTGGTACCAGAGCCAGGGAGATCTCGACCGCGCCGCGACGTACTATCACCGCGCGCTGGAGCAAAGTCGGAAAGCCGAATCCCGCGACCTGGAGGCGAACACGATCCGCGGTCTTGCCTCGATCGCGGAAGAGCGCGGGGAGCTTGACGACGCAATCGCCCAATACGCCGCCGCGCTGAAGGTCTACGAGACACACGGTTTTGGCGTGTGGGTGCCGTCGACGCTGGCGGCGTTGGGGCGGGCGCAGCGCAAGGCGGGCCGTCTGAATGATGCGGCAGCCACGCTTGCCGCCGCGTTCTCCCGGGCCCGGGCGCAGGGGCGGCCGCACGATCTGGCTCGCGTAATGATCGAGCTGGCCGCCGCGGCCCGTGCGCGTGGCG
>JANNHC010000273.1:0-3463 GCA_031404215.1 Acidobacteriota bacterium | reverse complement strand
AACTGTCGCTTGCGCCCTGGCCTGCCCGGCATTAGCGAAAACATCCGGGTCATCAGCATTATTGGGCGTCTGCTGGAGCATTCGCGCATCTTCTATTTTGAAAATGGCAGTTCTGGAGCGAGTCTCTCTGAACAGGTCGGCAACCCACGGTACTTTATTGGCAGTGCCGATTGGATGAATCGCAACTTGAGTGCGCGCGTCGAGGCGGCCACACCGATTGAGAACCCACGGCTGTGCGAGCAATTGGAGCAGATTTTGCGAGCCTCGCTGGCGGATCAGCGCCAAGCCTGGGAGATGTTGCCAGATGGCCGCTATCGCCAACGGCGACCGCCAATTGGCAGTGAGGGAAATTTAGCATCCTATAGTGTACAGGTGGGGATTATGCAGCAGACACGCCTGCTGGCCACGCAGTTGCCGGAGGAGCTGTCAGCGGATTAACAGCTCATGTTACGCACGAAACGCTTCCCCCACCCCTAGCCCCGCCCCCAGGGGCGGGGAATCGGAACAATCTGTACCTTTTGGGTGGCTTCGCCACCCAAAAGGTACAGATAGCAGCTTTTCTCCCCCTTCTCCCCCGCTGCGGGTGCCCCTGGGCGCGAAGGGGCCGGGGATGAGGGGGTAAAATGCCCGCTGCGTAACATGAGTTAACAGCCTTCAGAGTGCTGCGGCCGGGCGGCGTTGCGATCTTCGAGACGCCGAACCCGGAGAACGTGCTCGTCGGCGCGCATGCCTTCTATCTCGATCCGACGCACCGCAATCCAGTACCAAGTGCGCTGTTGTCGTTCCTGGTGGAGCAACAGGGATTTGCCGACGTGACCGTCCTCCCCCTTCGCGGCGTGCCACCGGAGCAGCACGTCAAGGAGTCGACGGAAGTCGCCGCACGATTCAATGATTATTTCTACGGTCCGCTCGACTACGCCGTCATCGGTTGGAAGGTGTAAGCGATGCGGGTGTTGTGGGCCGCGCGCATGCTTCGACAGGATGTGCCGCGGTTGCTCGCGGGCGTACGCGCCTTCCGCCGCCATGTGCGCCACGTCGACGATATCCAGGTCGGCCTGTCAGTGTTCTCAACTCCCTCTCACGTCGTGAACCGGCGCGCCCTAAGCACCTACCACGTCGCAATCGCCAACCTGACCGCTCTCGAACGCCACGAAACGCTTCGCATCGACATCTGGAGCGCCGAGGCGCCCGGCCTGTCGCGCCATCTTTACGCGTCGTTCGAAAAACGGCTCATCCTCGCCGCCCGGGTCAGTTCGCGGCTCTCGATCACGTTCGATTGGGTCTGTGACGCGCGGTTCGTACTGAGCGGACTGCCGCTGTGCCCAGACGCGTTCGCAGGAGGCCCGTGCGCCGCCCTGGGGCTCTACCTCGTGCGAGCCACCCTGCTGGACGCGACGGGCCGGCAGCACGAGCCATTGGATTTGCTGCAGCAGCTGGCCTCATGAGGATCGTCAACGTCATTCAACGGTATCCGCCGGCCATTGGCGGCTCGGAAACGTGGTGCCAGGAAGTGTGTCGGCAGCTCGCGCGCCGCGGTCATCAGGTCGAAGTGCTGACGATGAACATCAACAATGAGGAGGAGTACTGGCGCGAGCCGCGACCGGAAGACGCGACCATCCGGATGGGGCGTCTGATGATTGATGAGGGTGTCGTGGTACGTCGCTACCCACGCTCGCTCCCGATCTACTCGCTGTACCACGTCGTGCTCACGCGGCTGCTGGATCGAATGTTAGGGCTGTACGCCGTCGGCCCCCACTCCGTTGAGTTGTACGCGAAGATGACCGAACAGATCAGGAACGCCGACCTGGTTCTGCTGCATACGCTTCCATTCCCCCACAACTACCTCGCGTACATCGTCGCACGCCGCTTGAAGAAGCCTGTCGCGATCGCCGCGCATTTTCATCCGGACCATCCCGATTACGAACGTCGCTCACACTTTTGGTTGCTCCGGAACGTCGACCTGGTGCTTGCGGACACCGAGTACGAGCGGAGCCATCTTTGCGAGAGAGGTGTGACGCCGTCGCGGATCGAGGTCGTCGGCACCGGTGTCAACCCCGAGGAATATCGGCCGAAGGATCAGGATCGGTTCAGACGACAGCTTGCCGAGACCCACGGTGTCGGCCCCGACGACGCGATCGTGACGTTCGTCGGGCGCAAGACTGAGGCGAAAGGGGTCGGCGTTCTGATGGATGCCGTGAGGCAGATCCACGAGCACGTCAAGGTGAAGGTGTTCCTGGTCGGGCCGGGGTTCGATTGGTTCCACGAGCAGTACAACGCGCTGCCACCCGACACGCGCCGGCGGATCGTCGACCTCGGGGTACTGCCGCACCAGGAAAAGGTCAACCTGTTGCACTGCTCGGACCTTCTGGTCTTGCCATCGGCCTTCGAATCATTCGGCCTGGTCTTCCTGGAAGCGTGGGCGTGCGGCGTGCCAGTTGTCGGCACGACAGCGGGCGCGATGCCGCAGGTGATTGGCGAGCATGGCTTTGTCAGCCGGCCCGGCGACGCCGCTGACCTCGCGTCGATCCTGCGCAGCGCGCTCCGCGACCGTTCGGCACTGCGCGTGCTGGGCCGCGCGGGTAAGGACAAAGTGCTCGAGCGGTACACGTGGCATGCCGTCGGCGCTCGGATCGATGCGGCTCTTCGGCGGACGCGCGGGCACCAGCGGATCCTCGTCTGCTCCAACCTGTATCCACCGCGCTGTATCGGCGGCGCCGAGCTTGTGGCAGCCGCGCAGGCAGAGGCGCTTCGAGCACTCGGCCACGAGGTCACCGTGTTTGCCGGCGACGTCAACATCGCCCGTGCCCGGCACTCGATGACCAAGGAGGTGTTCCGCGGCGTCGACGTCTACCGCGTCTGCCTCCGGGACCGCGACTACAGCGCCGAATACGTCAACTTCGCCCAGAACCCCGTCGATGAACACTTCGAACAGGTCCTCGACGCCGTGGCCCCGGATGTCGTCCACTTGCACAACGTTGAGGGCCTGTCCGCCGGCTTGTTCTCCCGCGCCAAGCGGCGGGGCATTCCAACCGTTCTCACGCTCCACGACCACTGGGGCTTCTGCGTCCGGCACACGCTCCTGAAGCGTAACGGCGAGATTTGCTCCGACTACTCCCGTTGCGCCGAGTGCCTGCCAAGAATCCATGATGACCACAGCGCAAACATTCCCGTCCGGATGCGCAAGGACTTCCTGGCGATGCAGCTCCAGCACGTCGACGCGTTTATTTCGCCGAGCGCGTACCTGCGCGAGAGCTACGTCTCCGCCGGCTTCCCCGCCGACCGGATCGCGATCATCGGGTATGGGATGAATCTCCAGCGGTTCGCTGCGATGGAGCGCACGCCATCCGCCGATGTGCGCTTTACGTTCCTCGGCTATTTCGGCCGACACAAGGGACTGGACACACTGCTGGACGCTGCGGATTTGCTCGACGAAGGGCAATTCCGCATCCATCTGGTCGGGGAC
>JANNHC010000272.1:0-2217 GCA_031404215.1 Acidobacteriota bacterium | reverse complement strand
CCCACTTGTGTGTAGCGACCCATCGGCCGCAGTGACATGAGGCACGCGCGCACCGAGTCCGGATGTCCTGAGCACTCGAGCGCGACATCGACGCCGAGCCCTGCAGTCTCCTCCAGGATGACGTCGTGCAGGTCTTGTGTGGCGGTGTCAACGACCACCGCCGCGCCGAAGCGGCGCGCAGCGTCCAGGCGCTGGTCGTCGCCGGCCGCGCCTGCGACGATGGTCTTCAGACCTTCGGCGACGAGCAGCTTGAGACATAGCAACCCGATGGGACCGGGGCCAGAGATCAGCACCGTCTCACCGATTCGCACCCTGGTCACTTCGGTGACGGCCTGCACCGCGGCGGCAAACGGCTCACTGAGCGCGGCCTCCTCGAGCGTGAATTCGTCGGGCACCGTATATAGCTGGTCCGGTCGCACCACGACGTACCGCGCGAAGCCGCCGTTCACGCCGTGCCCCATCCCGCGACGGGCTTTGCAGAAGATAAAGTGTCCCGAGCGGCAGTACATGCAGTGGCCGCACGTGACGGCGGTGGCGCCCAGGATCGTCACGCGGTCACCGAGATTCACCCCCGTGACGCTGCGGCCCACCTCCACGACGGTGCCGGCGCACTCGTGTCCGAGGACGACGGGCGGATAGTTCCGGAAGGTGTCGTGCAGGACGTGGAGATCGGTCCCGCACACCCCGCAGAAGGCGATCTCGACCTTCACCTGATCTGGTCCGCACACCGGCTCCTCAACGTCCAGGACGTCGATGTTGCCGGGCCCCGGAGCGTACTTGACCACGGCTTTCATCAGAATTTACAGCGCGACGGATGACGGTGCATTTCTGGAGGGCTGCGCTACGAAGTCACGTCCGGGTTGGGAAGCATGAGCTCTCGAATCTGGCCATCGAGCTCGTGGCACGCGGTGATGAACTGGCGCAGTGTGCGGCGTGTCGGCGGAAAGGAGTCGAATTCTTCGCGTGAAAGCCCATGCTCCGTCGACGCCCGACGGAAGTCGGCAAACTTGTTCAACGCCGACAGGATCTCCGCCGCGATCGGTTTATCGATGCGGGGCTCCACGCCGACGTCACAGGCGTTGAAGCGCTTCTGCCACGCGTGCGGCGGCGAGATGACGACGTCGCCGCCGATGAGCTCGCTCCAGTGCATGTGGTTCCGGAAAGCTGCTGACAGAAGACGCAGGCGATACCGCCGCTCCTGGAACAGTCCGTAGGTCTTCTTGAACACCGCCAGCCCGGCCCATTCGAGCACTCCGGGGTCCACGCTGATGTCCTGCTTGTCGGCCACGACTTTCAACCACGCTTGGGAGCGGCCCGGCGCTGCTCACTGACGTGCCTCCGTGCGGCGCACTGCGGCATTCGCGCTTGGGAGCGGCCCGGCGGCTCATCGCTGATGCCTGATCCGGGGGTTGATGATGCCGTAGGTGATGTCGACCAGCAAGCTGATCACCATCACCATGGCGCCGACGAGCAACACGCCGCCTTGGAGCACTGGGTAGTCGCGCCGGCTGATGGCTTCGATCAGCCACTTGCCCACGCCCGGCCAGGAGAAAATGGTCTCGGTAAGCAAGGCGCCGGTGAACAACACGCCGATCTGCAGGCCGATCACCGTGACGACCGGAATCAGCGCATTGCGCAGCGCGTGCACGGACACCACGCGCAGCGCCGACAAACCCTTGGCGCGCGCGGTGCGGATGTAGTCTTCGCCCAGCACCTCGAGCATGGCCGAACGCGTCATGCGCGCGATCACCGCCAGCGGCTGGGTTCCCAATACGATCATCGGCAACACCAGATGCGACGCGGTGGAGCGAAACGCGCCTTTTTCGCCGGACAGCAAAGAGTCGATCAACAGGAAGCCGGTGGTCGGCTCGATAAAGTACTTGACGTCCAGCCGCCCGGAGACCGGGGTCAGGTCGAGTTGCACCGAGAACAGCAGGATCAGCAACAGGCCCCACCAGAAGATCGGCATCGAGTAGCCCGACAGCGAAACCCCCATCACACCGTGGTCGAAGATCGAGTTTCGCTTGACCGCCGCAAGAATGCCGGCCGGAATACCGATGATCAAAGCGAACAGGATGGCGCACACCCCGAGCTCGATCGTGGCCGGAAACAGCGCAATGAATTCCTTCATCACCGGCGCCCGCGTGACGATCGACTTGCCCAGATCGCCCTGCAACACCCGGCCGATGTAGATGCCGTACTGCACCAGGATCGGCC
>JANNHC010000271.1:0-2861 GCA_031404215.1 Acidobacteriota bacterium | reverse complement strand
CGTGACGACGCGTACGAAGATTTCGGAATGCCGGCAACCGGAGTCGCCGGGTTCCTGCTGTTTCCAGAGGTGGCACGATCCCCGCAAGGTGGGCCAATGTCAGCCACGGGAGGTGTCATGACGGTCGATGAACTGCGAGACGAGATGCACGGCGAGTTCAAGAACGTCCGGGGCGAGATCAGGACGCAAGGGGATAGTCTTCGTGCCGAGATGAAGACCCAGGGGGCTGAGCTCCGCGCCGAGATGAAAGCGCAAGGAGACGATCTCCGCGCCGAGATCAAGGCCCAGGGGGAGGAGCTCCGCACCGGTATCAAGGCGGATGGAGAAACGACCCGGCGGCACTTCGACGTGATGGTCGAGCAGCTAAGAGACATCGTCAAAGTCGTCGCCGACGGCACCGTTCGCAACTCCGAACGCCTCGACGATCACGAGATCCGCATTGGGGCTATTGAAGGGCCGGCGCGCTGATATGCCCCGCTTTCGTCCCCTCTACTCCGCTCTGTGCCTTACCCTGCTGGTCAGCGCCGGGGTCCCTCACCACACGGCCGCCCAGACCGACAAGTGGGCGAAGGAAATGGCCGCGTTCGAGGACGAGGACCGCAAGGACCCCGCGCTCGGCGGCGTGGTGTTCGTCGGGAGCTCGAGCATCCGGCTGTGGGACCTGAAGAAGTCCTTCCCCGGCCTGCCGGCGCTCAATCGAGGGTTCGGCGGCTCGGAGATCCCCGACTCGGTGCGTCACGTTGATCTCCTCGTCGTCAAACACAAGCCGCATACGGTGGTCTTCTACGCCGGCGACAACGACATCGCGTCGGGCCGGACACCGCAGCAGGTGTTCGACGATTACAAAGCGTTCGTGACGAAGATCCACAACGCGCTGCCGGCGACGCGGATCGCCTTCATCGCCGTCAAGCCGAGCATCCAGCGGTGGGCCTTCGTGAACAAGGTTCGCGCCGCCAACGCGCTGGTGCGGGACTACTCCGCTGCAGACGAGCGGCTCGGGTTCATCGACGTCGATGGACCGATGCTCGGATGGGACGAGAAGCCGCACAAGGATCTGTTCGTCGCGGACGGATTGCACATGACGCCGGCGGGATACGAGCTGTGGACAACGCTGGTGCGCCCCTTCGTCGAGCCTGTCCAGGTCCGCTAATTCCCGAACCGCCAGCCCACCCCCACGCTGAACCGGTAGTGCAGTTCCCAGCCGATGCGAAATTCCGGAGAGACATACAGACGCTCCCCAATCGGGACGCGGACGCCGCCACCAGCGGTGAAGGACCCTTCGGTTGACGAGAATGTCCGCGCGCAGCTCACACGAGCGTGATCTTGGTTTTGTTCGCGGCCAGCCACTGATCGAAGGTCTGCAGCGACGGGTTCAGCGATCGTGCGACGTCGCTGCTGCGCGCGCCGAGGACCTCCTTCTCGAAGTCGCGATAGACCTGGAACATGTTGCCCAATTCGTCGGCCCCCGGGAACCCAAAGCCACGGTACGCGTCCGGCTCGACGGCGGTGTACTTGACGCGCACGCCGAGCCCCCTTGCCAGCTTCTCGCTGATCTGGTCCATGGTCAGGTTTTCAGCCGTGATCCCGACGGTCTTGCCGATGTGCTGCTGCCCGGCCTTGAAAATGCCGTACGCGACCTTGCCGATGTCCTCCACGGCGATGCCGGCCAGACGCTTGTCGCCCATCGGGAACGTCCACCCGTACACACCGTCGTCCCCCTTCTTGGGTGCAAGGCCGAACGCGTAGATGTTGTCCCAATAGAAGGACGTCACGAGGCACGTCACCGGAAGCCCGGCGAAAAACGCGTCCGCTTCAGCTTTCGCGTCGAAATGCGGAACGCGATATTTCTCCTGCAGCATCGGCATTCTCTTGTCGCCCGGCGCCATCAGCTTTCGCGTGTCCTCCAGCGTGGACCAGATGACGTGCTTCAGCCCGGACGCCTTCGCCGCATCCGCCAGGTTCCTGGCCTGCGCTTTTTCCTTTTCCGCGGAGAAGTGCTCCCAGAAGTTGGTCACACAGAATGCGCCGTAGGCTCCGCCAAACGCCTTCCTCAAACTCTCCCCATCGTCGAGATCCGCTTGAACGACCTCCGCCCCTTTCGCGGCCAGCGCGCGCGCCTTGTCCTTGTTCGGGTCGCGGGTTATCGCCCGGCACGCGAACCCGCCGGCCGGGTCGGCCAGGATCGCGCGAGCCAGGCTGCCTCCCTGCGCACCTGTCGAGCCTACGACCGCAATCACTTTGCTGTTCGCCATGTTCTCTTCTTCTGCCTCCAGCCGTAAATTCTACGTCAGAGTATCCTTACCGGAACAAGAGGCACATCCGCATGTCATCAGACAACCGGCTCGTATCCGGCCGCTTTCCTCGCTCGTCCAAGTACCATCCCGACTGGGTGCTCGCCAGCGCCAGCGGGGGCGCCAACTCGCTCTGGCTCACGGAGTGGCTGACAGAGACGATGGAGCTGCGGCCCGGGATGCGGGTGCTGGACCTCGGCTGCGGGAAGGCGTCGTCGTCCATCTTCCTGCGACGCGAATTCGGCGTGCAGGTCTGGGCCACCGACCTGTGGATCAGCGCGGCGGAGAATATCCAGCGCATCCGTGATGCGAGCGTCGAAGACGGCGTGTTTCCGCTTCATGCGGACGCTCGGGCGCTGCCGTTCGCGCCGGACTTCTTCGACGCGATCGTGTGTATCGACTCCTTCCCGTACTACGGGACCGACGACCTGTATCTCAACTACCTCGCTCATTTCGTGAAACCAGGAGGGCCCATTGGAATAGCGGGCGCCGCGGTCGTGCGCGAGCTGGACGGCGCCGTTCCCGACCATCTCAAGGAGTGGTGGACGCAGGACTTCTGGGCCTGCCACT
>JANNHC010000270.1:0-7121 GCA_031404215.1 Acidobacteriota bacterium | reverse complement strand
TCCATGGCGACGCCGACGATGATCAACAGCGACGTGCCGCCGAAATAGAACGTGACGCCCATGCCGTCGGTGATGAACCGCGGAAGAAATGCGTCGAGCCGCTCGCCGATAAACGGAATCGGCGCGACCTTGAACCCGCTGATCATGAACTGCGGAAGGATCGCCACGACGGCGAGGTACACCGCACCCACAAGCGTGATCCGGGTGAGGATCGTATCGATGTATTCCGCCGTCCGCTTGCCAGGACGGATCCCGGGGATAAACCCGCCGTACTTCCGCATGTTCTCCGCCACGTCATCCGGATTGAAGATGATCGCCGTGTAGAAGTAGCAGAAGAAGATGATCCCCACCACATAGAGCAAATCGTGCAGCGGCATGCCCGGTGCGATCTGATCGAGCGTACGGCGCATCCACGTGCCCTCGGCGACCAGATACGACAAGGTCGCCGGAAACGCCAGGATGGACGACGCGAAGATGACCGGGATGACGCCGCCGGTATTCACCTTGAGCGGGATGTGCGTGCTCGATCCGCCGTACATCCGCCGTCCGACGACGCGCTTGGCGTACTGCACCGTGACCCGCCGGTGTCCCCGTTCGACGAATACGATGGCGGCAATCACGGCCACCATCAGCACGACCAGCGCGATCAGCCGGAACAGGTCCATCTGCCCGGTGCTCAACTGCTGCAACGTCACAATCACGGCACTCGGCAGCCCCACGACGATCCCCGCAAAAATGATCAACGACATCCCGTTGCCGATGCCGCGCTCGGTGATCTGCTCGCCGAGCCACATGACGAAGGTCGTCCCGGTGGTCAGCGTCAGCACCGTCATCAATCGAAAGCCCCAGCCCGGCTCGTAGACCAGGGGCAGGCCGCCCGCAATCCCCGTGTTCTTCTCGAGGAAATACGCAATGCCGAGCGCCTGGACGATGCTCAGCACAATCGTCCCGTAGCGGGTGTACTGCGTGATCTTCCTGCGCCCGAGCTCCCCCTCCTTCGACAGGCGTTCGAGGTACGGCCACACCACCGTCAGCAGCTGCAGGATGATCGAGGCGCTGATGTAGGGCATGATGCCCAGCGCGAAGATGGTCATCTGCGACAGGTTGTTGCCCGAGAACATGTCGTACAGGCCAAACATCGTGTTCTTCGCCTGATCGACCAGCACCGCCAGCGCCTCGGGATTGATGCCCGGAACCGGAATGTGGCCGCCGACACGATAGACCGCGAGCAGACCGAGCGTGAACAGCACGCGCTTTCTCAGGTCCGCAACCGCGAAGATGTTCTTGAGGCTCTCCATAACGTTCTTACGCGAGGACTTCGGCCTTACCGCCGGCGGCGGCGATTTTTTCGGCCGCCTTGCCGCTGAACTTGTGCGCGCGGACGGTCAGCGCCTTCGAGATGTCGCCGCGCGCGAGCACCTTGATGCGGCCGGCGCGTCCGACGAGGCCGCGCTCGCGCAGCAGCTCCGGCGTCACGTCCGCGCCTGCGTCGAACCGGTCGCCGATCGCATCGAGATTCACGACCTCGAACTCCTCGCGGAACGGGTTGTGGAATCCACGCTTTGGCACGCGCCGGTGCAGCGGCATCTGGCCACCTTCGAACCCGCGCTTGTGCTTGAAGCCCGAACGCGATTTCGCGCCCTTATGGCCTCGTCCGGCCTGCACGCCCTGGCCCGAGCCCTGACCGCGGCCGATGCGCTTTTTCGAGTGGGTCGCACCCTTCGGTGGACGGAGATTTGAGAGATCCATAATCCGTATCCTCGAATGACTGACTGTCGAGTGCTGATTGTCGCGTATCGATGGAATTGCCGACCGCAATCAGCGATCAGCAGTCAACAATCCGCAATTCACCGTTATTCCTGCACCGTCACGAGGTGACGGACCTTGAGAATCATGCCGCGCGTCGCCGGCGTGTCCACGAGCTCCACCGAATGGCCGATCCGCCGCAGGCCCATGCCCTGGACCGTCGCCGCCTGTGTTCTGTTGAACCCGATCGGGCTCTTCACGAGCGTGATCTTCACCTTGCGCGCGTCGCCGGTCCTGGTCGCAGTCCTTTTGGTCATGGTCGTCACCTGGTCGTCGCGGCGAGATCGCCCGGCTGCTCTTCCTTGCCGCGCAGCTTGCGGACCGCGCCGGGATCCCTGAGACCCATCAGTCCGGTAAACGTCGCCCGCACGACGTTGTGCGAGTTGGCGGATCCGATCGACTTGGTCAGCACGTTCTGGATGCCGCACGCCTCGACAACAGCGCGCACGGCGCCTCCGGCGATGATCCCCGTGCCGTCCGGCGCCGGCTTGAGCAGGACCTGTCCCGCGCCGAAGCGTCCGAGCACGGGATGCGGCACCGTCGTTCCGGCCAGCGGCACGCGGATGAGCGACTTCTTCGCCGCTTCAATCCCCTTCTTGATGGCCGAGGGCACTTCCTTCGCCTTGCCGACGCCGAAGCCGACCACTCCCTGGCCGTCGCCGACCACGACAAGCGCGCTGAAGCTGAGGTTCTTGCCACCCTTGACGACCTTCGTGACGCGGCTGATGTTCACGACCGTGTCCTTCAGATCCAGCTGCGAGGCGTCGATCTTTTCTCGTGTTTCAATCATAAATATCCGTTACCACTTGCCAGTTCCGGGTTCCCAGTTACGGTTCGTTTCCAGCAGACTGGAAACCGGACACTGGAAACTAGAATTCAAGCCCTGCCTCGCGTGCCGCTTCCGCAACGGCCCGAATCCGCCCGTGATAGAGGAACCCGCCGCGATCGAAGACCACGCGCTTGATGCCCTTGGCGATGAGCCGCTCGGCGATCGTCTTGCCGAGCGCTTTGGCGCCGGCGACGTTGCCGCCGCGCGTCGGCCCCGCGAAGGCGTCCTTCAACACGGGCTCGGTGCTGGCCGCAGACGCCAGGGTCGTGCCGGTCATGTCGTCGATGACCTGCGCGTAGATGTGCGACACGCTGCGGAACACCCGCAGGCGCGGACGCTCCTGGGTGCCCGAGATCCGCTTGCGCTGTCTCAGCGCAATCCGTGTGCGTCGATCCTTGTTCGTGTTGATCTTCATAAAAATGCGCTTCCAGTTTCCAGTTTCCAGCTTCCAGCTTCCAGCAGCTTCCAGACAAGCTGGGAGCCTGGAGCTGGCGGCTGGGAGCTTTACTTCGCCCCCGTCTTGCCCGCTTTCTTCTTCAGCACTTCACCCGTGTAGCGCACGCCCTTCTGCTTGTAGGGATCGGGCTTCCGCATGCGGCGGATGTTGGCGGCGACCTGTCCGACCGCCTGGCGATCGATGCCGGTCACGGTGATGTGCGTCTGCTTGTCGATCGCGATGTCGATCCCCGGCGGGATGTCGAACACCACCGCATGGGAATAGCCGAGCGCGAAAACCACCTGTTTCCCCTTGAGCTCGGCCCGGTATCCAACCCCGACGATGTCGAGATCCTTGCGAAAGCCTTCGGTCACGCCCCGGACGGCGTTCGCCACGAGGCTGCGCGCGAGCCCGTGAAACTTTCCAAGCTGCGGGTCGTCGCGCAGCGTGCGCGCGTGCAGTTGGTCGCCGTCCACGTCGAAACCGATACCGGCCGGCAGTGCCTGGCGCAGCTTGCCCTTCGGCCCCTGCACTTCGACGACTCCCGGCTGGGCGTCAATCTTGACGCCCTTCGGAATAGCGATGGGTTTTTTGCCTATGCGTGACATGTTTTAGCTTCCAGCTTCCAGCTGCCAGCGTCCAGCCGCCAGCGTCCAGTTCCCAGCCGCCAGCGTTCCCTCGCCTCTTTGTCCCATTGCTGGAAGCCGGAAGCGGGTCGCTGGTAGCGACACCTCACCACACATTACAGAGCACTTCTCCACCGACCCCCGCCTTGACGGCTTCGCGGCCGGTCATGACGCCGCGGGATGTCGTCAGGATGCTGGTGCCGAGGCCGGCCAGCACGTCAGGCACGTCATCGCGCCCGAAATACACCCGCCGTCCGGGGCGGCTGATGCGCTGGATGCCGGTGATCACGCGTTCGCCGCGTGGGCCGTATTTCAGGAATACGCGGAGTTGCGCCTGCACCCGCTCGCCCGCCTGCGCCTCGAACACCTTGAAACCCTGGATATAGCCTTCGCTCTCCAGAATTCGCGCGATCTCCACCTTCAGGCGTGACGACGGCATGTCTGTCCGGGCATGCCGCGCGATCGTTGCGTTCCGGAGGCGGGCCAACATGTCTGCAATTGGATCGGTCATTTCTTGACTCTCGTTGATAGATTCCAGTTTCCAGCTTCCGCGGCAGGGCCCGGGTCGTAAGACCCCGGACTCCCGGCAACTGGCAACTTCTTTTTCACCACGAACTCTTCGTCACCCCGGCAATGTCCCCTTCCAGCGCCAGCTTGCGGAAGCACAGGCGGCAGAGTGCGAACTTGCGCATATAAGCGCGGGGACGGCCGCAGCGACGGCAGCGGTTGCGCAGCCGAACCTTGAACTTCGGCGTCTTCATTTCCTTCGCGATTTTTGCGGTAGTGGCCATCGAGCAATCCCTAATCCCTAATCCCTAATCCCTCATCCCCTTGAGCCTTGAGCTATTGGGTCCTGAACGGCATGCCGAGCAACTGCAGCAGCTTGCGCGATTCCTGATCCGACGTCGCGGTCGTCACGACCGAGATGTTCATGCCCCGCGCCTTGTCGACCTTCATGTAGTCGATCTCGGGGAACAACAGCTGGTCCTTGAGGCCGAGCGTGTAGTTGCCGCGGCCGTCGAACCCCTTCGCGGACACTCCGCGGAAGTCGCGGACGCGCGGCAGGGCGACCGAAATCAGGCGATCGAGGAAATCCCACATGCGCTCGCCGCGCAGGGTGACCATCGCGCCGATCGGCATCCCTTTTCGGACCTTGAACTGGGCGATCGACTTCTTCGCGCGCGTGGTGACCGGCTTCTGCCCGGTGATCCGCGCGACTTCGTCGGCGCCGGTGTCCACGATCTTCGCGTTCTGCGTCGCTTCGCCGAGCCCCATGTTGACGACAAACTTCTCGATCTTCGGAATCGCCATCACGTTGCCGTAGCCGAACTCCTTCTTCAGGGCCGGCGCGACTTCCTTCTCGTAACGTTCCTTCAGGCGGCTCATTTGTCGACCACTCCCTCACACTTGCGGCAGATGCGCACTTTCCGGCCGTCGCCGAGCACCTTGCTTCCGAGACGGGTCGGCTTGCTGCACTCGGGACACACGATCTGCACGTTCGACGCGTGCAGCCCGGCCTCCCGCTCCACCAGCCCGCCCTTGATGTTGCGCTGCGGGTTCGGCTTCGTGTGGCGCTTGATGATGTTCACGCCTTCGACGACCAGTCGGTTCTTGTCGGCCAGGATCTTCAGCACGCGACCGCGCTTGCCGCGGTCCTTGCCGGTGATGACGACCACGTTGTCGTTCTTCCGAATAGGTGTTGCTAGTCTTGACATGACACTTGATCCCTGAATTGCTGATTGACGACTGCCGATTGCTGATCCAACCACCTCAGCAATCGACAATCAGCAATGCTCCCGCCCCTTACAGCACCTCAGGGGCCAACGAGATAATTTTCATGAACCGGCGCTCGCGCAGCTCGCGGGCGACAGGCCCGAACACGCGCGTGCCAATCGGCTCGTTCTGGTCGTTGATGAGGACCGCCGCATTCCGGTCGAACCGGATGTAGCTGCCGTCCTTGCGCCGCTGCTCCTTGCGCGTGCGCACGATCACCGCCTTGACGACCTGCCCCTTCTTCACGGTGCCGTCGGGGGCCGCTTCCTTCACCGACGCGGTGATGATGTCGCCCAGCCGCGCGTAGCGGCCGGTGGATCCGCCGATCGGGTTGATCGCCGCAATCTTGCGCGCGCCCGAATTGTCGGCGACGTCGAGGATCGATCGCATCTGGATCATGGCTACACTTCCTTCGCCTTCTCGACGACCCGGGTCACGACCCAGCGCTTGCGCCGGCTCATCGGCCGGGCCTCGACGATCGCGACGCGGTCGCCGACCTTCACGTCGTTCGCCTCGTTGTGCGCCAGGAACTTCGACGTGCGCTTCTGGGTCTTGCCGTAGAGGGCGTCGCGAATCTGCCGCTCGACGGCGACGACAACGCTCTTGTCCATCTTGTCGCTGACGACAAGGCCGGTAACTTCAGCTTTCGTGGCCATGACTACTCTTTCCTCACCCGCGCCGGCCTTGCCGGCCGGCCGCCTCACCCGCGCCCGCCTCGCGGCTGACGTCTGATCCTCACCCGCGCCGGCCTTGCGGCTGGCGTCTGGGCCTCACGCAACGCCGGCCTAACGGCCGGCCGCCTGGGCCGTCTCCTTCTCGCGCAGCACCGTCCTCAGTCGAGCCAGATCGCGGCGGAGCGCCTTCAGCTTGTGCGCCGCCTCGAGCTGTCCCATCGATTTCTGGATGCGCAACCGGAACAGCTGGTCGTCCATCTCCTTCGCACGGTGCTCCAGGTCGTCCACCGCCAGATCGCGGAACTCCGTCGCCTTCATGACGCCTTCTCTTCCGCGAACCGCGTCGCGAACTTGGTCTTGATGGGGAGCTTCGCCGAGGCGAGACGCATCGCCTCGCGCGCGTCAACCTCGTTGACCCCTTCCATCTCGAACAGGATCCGCCCGGGCCGGACGACGCAGACCCACTCTTCCGGCGCGCCCTTGCCCTTGCCCATGCGGGTTTCCTGCGGCTTCTTCGTAATCGGCTTGTCCGGAAACACGCGGATCCAGATCTTCCCGCCGCGCTTGATGAACCGGGTCATCGCCACGCGCGCCGCTTCAATCTGGCGCGCCGTCATCCAGCAGGGCTCGAGCGCTTTGAGTCCGTAGTCGCCGAACGACACGTCGGACCCGCGCCACGCCTTCCCCGCCATCCGGCCGCGTTGTTGCTTCCGGTACTTGACCTTCTTCGGCATCAACATAGTGATGAATCCTTGAAATTGCCGATTGACGATTGCCGATTGATGATGGCACTCACCATCAACTCAACAATCAGCAATTCTTCCTATCTCGCTCCGGCCGGGCGCCGCGGCGCCCCATAGTCTTATTACCGCCCGATCCGCGGCACGAGGCGCTCGCCCGTGTAGAGCCACACCATCACCCCCATCTGACCCTAGGTCGTGCTCGCCTCCCCGAAGCCGTAGTCGATATACCCGCGA
>JANNHC010000269.1:0-2143 GCA_031404215.1 Acidobacteriota bacterium | reverse complement strand
TGTGGATGTCGTGCAGCGGCGTCTGAAGCTCGTACCGCAGCCCTGCGTTCAGGGTGAAAGACGAAGTGATCCGCCAGTCGTCCTGGATGAACGCGTCGTAGGTCGTTTGGCGCATGTTCATTGACGGCGTGCCCGCCTGCCGCTGTGCCAGCGCGGGCGTGCCGAGCAGGAAACTCGCGAGCGGATCGCCCGTGCCGTCGGCGAGCGACGTCCGGCTCGTGATGGGAGACGTGAACTGGAAGTAGCCGCGGTTCTGGAAAAACCCGAGCATGTCCCAGACGAAGTGTCTGGCGTCGCCACCGAATCGTACGGAATGGGCGCCCACACTCCACGTCACGCGCTCTCCAACCTGGATGTTGTTGTTCCAGTATCGGCACGGTGTGCAGAGCAGCGAGTCGCCAATCGGATCGTAGCCCTGGATGTCGAAGCGCGGGAGCCCGAAGGCGTCGCTGCCGCCATACCCCACGCCCGGAATACCGAGCTCAGTGACCAGGTCGGCGCCGTTGGCGGTTTCGCCGTTGCGACGCAGGCGCATGCGCGCGAATCCGAAGCGCGTCTCGGTCAGCCAGCGCTTCGAGGCCGGCTTCACCAGCGTGACGCTCAGGTTCTGGACGCGGTTGTCGTGATAGGCGCCGAAACCGGGGAGATTTTCCGGCGTGAATCCGTTCTCGTCGCTCATGCTGTACCGCGCAAACAGCGAGGCGCCGTTGGTCCAGGATCGATCGATGCGGAGGTTGAACGAGTCGTTCCGGATCTCCTGAGCACGGGTATCGAGATAGTTGTCGGTCGGATCGTCCCGATTTGGTTGGACGACGTACTTCTGCAGAACCTGGAGCGCGACGGGATTGATGCGATCGAGCGGAATCTGGTTGCCCGGGAACTGCGTGCGGATGAACTGCGGGTTCGCTGCGTTGATCGGCAACGCCGGATTGAACGCCGGGTTCGCTCGATTGGACAGCGGATCATAAATGGGATTGCGGCCGCTGAAATCACCGAGCCGGACCGCCGAGCCCGGCACGAACATGATGTTCGACATGTGCTGCGTCGTGCGCAGCCCTTCGTAGCCGACAAAAAAGAAGAACCGCCGTCCTAAAGGACCTCCCAGCGTTCCACCGAACTGGTTCTGGGAAAAAGGCGGAAGCTCGTCGGGGTTGGTGAATTCCGGAGAGTCGAACTTGCTGTTTCGGGCGTACTCGTACAGCGATCCCTTGACATCGAACGTGCCGGATTTCGTCACCACGTTGATCTGCCCGGTGCCGGCGCCCAGCTCCGCGGTGTAGGTGCCGGTCTGGATCTGGAACTCGCGGATGGAGTCGGGCGGCAGGCTGATCACGAACGTGTTGAAGCTCGGATCCGTATTGACGGTGCCGTCGAGCAGGTACACGTTGGAGTTGGGCCTTGCCCCGGCGATCGAAATCGAGGAGTTCTGCCCGGGCCTCCAGTAGAGTGGGCTCATGTCCCCCATCTGCGCGCCGTGGCCGGTATGCGCGCCCGGCACCAGCGTCGCGAGCTCCAGAAACTGCCGCCCGTTGAGGGGTAACTCCGCGACCTGCCGCTGGTCGATGACTTCGCCGACCACCGCGTCGCTTACGTGAAGAAGGGGCACGCTCTGGACCACTTCGACCTGCTGGCTGAGGCCCCCGGGCCGCAGCACGATGTCCCGTCGAACGCGCTGGTTCACCTCCAGGCGCAACTGGAGTTGCTGACGATCGAAACCGGCGAGCTCGACGGTGACCAGGTACTCGCCCGGCTGGAGTCCCGGGAAGTCGAAGGCGCCGTCCGAACCGGTAACCAGCGTACGAGAGAAGCTGCTCTCTGTTCCGGCGACGGTGACCGTCGCGCCGGGGACGACCAGCGTTTGCGCGTCGCGGACGATCCCCGCCATGGTGGCCGTGCTTCCTTGAGCGGCCACCAGGCGAGGAGCCAGCGCGAGCGCGAACATGCAGAGCGCACGAAGGGTCGTTCGCAAAGTCATCAAAGTCTCCAGAACCAAGTCGTGGAAGTGGAGACTGTAGATGCTTGGAATCAGCGCGGCAATAGTACGGAAGGACTACTGAGTTGAGGCGGTTTGTCGCGCCACAATCGTTGGGCTATCATTGGCGGTCAGCTTGTCACCCCGGTAGGACAGGAGCACCCACCCTTT
>JANNHC010000268.1:0-3822 GCA_031404215.1 Acidobacteriota bacterium | reverse complement strand
GCGGTCCGGTGACGCTCGAAGACTTCGAAGACGCGGCGCAGGAATCCGTGGGCCATCAGCATCCGCGTGGAGGTGATTTCGACCATGGTCACGTGGCGTTTACAGGCGACGGCAGCCAGCGGGCGATCGGCCGGCGGCGGTTCAGCGGTGATGGTCGTGCCGGCCCCCTCGGGCCTGCGGCTGTTGAGGATGCGAACGGGAATGTCCTTCGCAACCGCCGGAAGAATCGTGCTGGGGTGGAGCACCTTCGCGCCGAAATAGGCGAGCTCCGACGCCTCGCCGAACGAGAGATACGGCACGACGTGCGGCCGATCGACGACTCGCGGATCCGCCGACAGCATGCCGTCTACGTCGGTCCAGATCTGTATCTCGCGCGAATCGACCGCGGCGCCGATGATGGCCGCTGAGTAATCCGAACCCCCGCGGCCGAGCGTGGTCGTCACCCCCTGCATCGTCGCGCCGACGAATCCGCCGACGACCGGCACCCGTCCTTCCGCCACGCGCGGAACGATCTCGCGGTTGACCGCCTCGCGCGTTTCGTCGGGCCTGGGCGAGGCGGCCGTGTGCGCGCCGTCGGTCACGATCGCCCGCCGCGCGTCGACCCAGGCGGCGGCGACACCCCTGTGCTGGAGCGCCGCCGCGATGATGCGGCTGTTCATCAGCTCGCCGGTACAGACGATGGCATCGTGCGCGCTCGGGGAGGCGTCGCGGAGGATTCCCGTGGCCTTGAGCAGCGCGCGTAGATCATCCAGATCGGCGCCGATCTCGGCGAGTACCTGGTTCGCCGCCTCGGCCGGGAGCAGCCGCTCGAGGGCTTCAAAATGGCGGCGCGATAGCTCGGCGACGCCGTTGAGCACGTGCGCGTCGCGGCGGCGTTCGGCCGCGCTGGTCAGTTCCAGCAGACGATCGGTCACGCCGCTCATCGCCGAGACAATCACGACCGGTGGCAGTCCGGATCGCTCGCGCGCGGCCTCGACGATGCCCACCACGCGCGAGATGGCCTCGGCGTCGGCGACGGACGTGCCGCCGAACTTCATCACGATGGGTCCGGTGAGCGGCACTAGGAGTCATCCCCCGTTGGCCCATCCTGGGCCGGTCCGGGGTCAGACCCCTGTCTCGGGTTCACGCGGTTTCGGTGGTTCGCCAAGCCCTACCCTCGAGAATTGCCAGTAACATTTGACACGGTGCGCCCTGACCCCGCCGGGCCTAATCGCCCACCAGCAGGCCTTCAGCCCGCATCAACTCGGCATTGAGCACGGCCGCCCCCGCGGCGCCCCGGATCGTGTTGTGACCGAGCGCGATGAACTTCACGCCGAGCACCGGGCACGTCCGCACGCGCCCGACACTGACCGTCATCCCGCCGTCGCGCTCCGCATCGAGCCGTGGCTGGGGCCGGTCCCCCCCCTCGAGCCAGACGACGGGATTTGGCGGGGCGGTTGGCAGTCCAAGCTCCTGCGGCCGGCCGCGGAACGATTGGAACGCCGCAATCACGTCCGCGATGGACGGCCGCGCGTCGAGCGCAACCGAAATACTCTCCGTGTGTCCGTCAATCACCGGCACGCGCGTCGTCTGCGCGCTGACGACAACCGGGTGCGGCGCGACGCTCTCTCCCTGGAGCGACCCGAGAATCTTCTGCGTCTCGCTTTCGATCTTTTCTTCTTCGCCCGAGATCGCCGGCACGACGTTGCCCAGAATGTCGAGCGACGCGACGCCAGGATACCCGGCGCCCGACACGGCCTGCAGCGTCGTGACCATCACCGAGCGGAGGCCGAATGGCCGCAGGGGCGCGAGCGCCATCGAGAGGACAACCGTGGAGCAGTTGGGATTGGTGACGATGGCGCCACGCCAGCCTCGTTCGCGACGCTGCGCCGGCAGCAGGCCGAGGTGATCGGCGTTGACCTCGGGGACGAGCAGCGGTACCAGCGGATCCATGCGGTAGCTTCGCGCGTTGCTGATGACCAGGTGCCCCGCCTGCGCGAACGCCGGCTCGATGTCCTTCGCCGCGTTCGCGTCGAGCGCGGAGAACATCAGATGCGGGCCGCGGCCCGGGGTGCAGGAATTTACGCGCGTGCCGCGCAGCTCGTCCGGCATCTGCGACGACAGCCGCCACGTCGCCGCGTCCGCATACGACTTCCCTTCCGAACGCTCGCTGGCACCGAGCCAGACTGGCCGGAACCATGGATGGCCGGTCAACTGGCGGATGAACTGCTGCCCCACCATGCCGGTGGCCCCGAGTACGCCGACGTCGATTCGCTTCGATTGCATGATGTCCTGCCGAGTACGAAAAAAAACCCGCCGCCCCTGGTGTGTGAGGGCCGGCGGGTGATGTGATTGAGCTGTGCTGTTCAGCTACGTGACGATCTCACACACCGCCGGCCTGCGGATTCGTTTCGTCTGCTTTCGACAGACCGTCTGGCGCGTGGTGCTCATCGTCACGATTGCCCGGCAGTATAGCGGCGACACCGCCGTGACGTCAACGATCCTGGGCCGGCCTGGGCCGGCCTCCTGATGGCCTTCACCATTGGACGCTCGGACGGGTGCGCGGCCGCCAGCTGCCAGCTGGTGGTTTCAGCAGGCTTCAGCATTGCGGCTCACCGGCGGCTTTCCTAGGCTGGAACTATTTTCAGGTTGGCGAAATCTCCTCCAGAGCTGTTCCCCACCCATAGACCAACCAATCCTTTCTTGCGGTCGCTCAACTGGTTGACTCCCAGGCTGAGTTCCTTCGCATCACCGACCCAGACGCTCACCTTCGGGCTCGCGACGACAACGCGCACATGGAACCAGGCGTTCGGATCCGGCACGGGATTAACGGCCTGCTCGTACTTCCCCGGCTGCTCAGCTCGCAACTTCTGCCACGTATGGGTGGGATGAGAGATGTATTGTACGGCGCGGATGCGTCGTGCCGGATCTTCAGCCCTGAAGTTGAACGGACGGAAGTAGATCGCGTCATACGTCGTTTCATCAACGCCATGAAAAGCCACACCGACGAAGCTCTGTTGCTGAACGTCCTTGCCCTTGACATCGAACTCGATGGTGCCGTTGGTGAACTCAATCCCCTGCAGGTACGCTACGCCGTCCCCCGGGTTTTCACCAAGACGAACACCTTTCTTCGCTCCGTCGTTGAAGCTACTGACGCTGCGGTTGAAGACTTTGAAGCCTTTACCATCGGCGAGCTCAGCCAGATCAGGCTCGATCGTTTTCTTCTGACCGGCAATCCTCGAAGCGGTGGAGAGTCCAACGGCACAGGCAAACGTAGAGATTACAAAATCACGTCTGTGCATGACTGTTCCTTCATTTTCAGCTGATTGTTCGTGAGCCAATCCATTACCAGCGCTCCCCGCGGCTCAAGGCGCGAAATCCTGGAATTATGTCGCGAACCACGGTGACGGGACACTAGCCTTAGCCTGGGCCTAGGCTTGGTTAGACTGCGTCCCACGTGGTATGATACTTCATCATACCACCATGCCGAAAACCAAAGTCGCACTGACCTTAGACGCAGAACTACTCGAGCAAGTCGACGAACTCGTCGCCAAGCAGAGATTCCGCAATCGCAGCCAAGCCGTCGAAGCGGCACTGGCCGACAAACTCCACCGCCTCGCTCGGACCCGACTCGCCCGCGAATCCGCCAAGCTGAATCCCCACGAAGAAAAGCGTCTCGCTGATGACAGCCTGGCAGATGCCCTCGAGTCATGGCCCGAATACTGAGAGGGGAGGTGCGCTGGGCGGACCTCAATCCTGTTCGTGGTCATGAGCAGGCCGGCCAACGACCGGTGTTGATTCTCAGTCACGACGTATTCAACGAACGATCGGGAACGGTCATCG
>JANNHC010000267.1:0-2711 GCA_031404215.1 Acidobacteriota bacterium | reverse complement strand
TGGCGTCCCCGAGGGCGTGGGACGCCCGACCGTTGCGGCGCCGGCGGCCGCCGTGGCAGCGGGACGCCCGCCGTCCTCGGCGTCAACGGACGTCAACACGCTCATCGGCGAAGCGGCACGTGACCTCGAAGAGTACCAGCGCCTGACGGCCGAAGGACGCCTCGGCGAAGCCGGCCAGCGACTCGAGTCGCTCAAGCGCCGGCTCGAGGAGCTGAACAGGCGGGGACGCTGAGAAGTGCGGCTCAGCCGGCTGCGGGCTGGCGTCAGCCACAGTGGGTCATTGGCGGCCGCTGCGGGCGGGTCGGACCGCCGCTGCATGACTGGGCCGAGGGCGCGCTCGCGGATCGCGGCCTGCGCGCCATCCGCGTGATTCCAGGCGTCCTCGGCAAGGTGACCGGCCATCACCTGCACTTCCTCCTCGTCCGAGATCTGATCCGGCGGTCGCCGATAGAACCGCGCGAGCCCCGTGACCGCCCACACGTAGCTTTCGCGCGTGCGGTCGGTCAGCCGCGAGCCGCGCGAACAGCGCCTGCCGGTCCCGGTGGTCGCCCGCACGGTGCTCGTGCGCGTGGCGGGCATCCTTGAGGACGCCAAGGTCGCGCTCCCGGATCTGCTCCGCCACACGGTCGCGCTCGTCGTCGACGAAATCCGCGCGCTCGAGAGGCGCATCGCGACGATCGATCAGCAGCTCGCGCGCGTGGCGGCCGAGCATCCGGTCGCGCAACGGCTCCAGCAGATTCCGGGGGTGGGCGTCCTGACGGCGGCGGCGCTCGTCGGTGCGGTGAATCATATCCACGCCTTCCGGCGCGGGCGAGAGTTCGCCAGCTGGCTGGGCTTGACGCCACGCGAGTCGTCCACGGGCGGTCGCCGATACTTAGGCGGCATCAGCAAACGCGGCGACGTGTACCTTCGGTGCTTACTCACGCACGGTGCCCGCGCCGTCCTGTTGACCGCCCAACGGACGGCGCGAACGGCGCCTCACCGGTTGACCCGGTTGCAACAATGGGCCGTGACCACCGCCGCACGACGGGCCACAACAAGGCCGCCATCGCCGTGGCCAATAAAATGGCCCGGATCATCTGGGCCGTGTGGCACCGCGAGGTCGATTTTCACGCGCAGGCACTGGTGACCACCGCAGCGTAACAGACAAGGAGTCACTTACCCGACGAGATGCTCAGCGAGGATTCATGCATCATGGCGTGACCGGTCGGACCGGCACTGAGCCGGGCCGGTAACAGCGTTGACCCTTAGAGGTCGCTGTTCAGCGATTGGCCCTCGGTGCGCGGATGCCCATGATGGCCAGAAGCTCGTGATGCTTCACAACAGGCCGAATATACGACTGCATCCGATTCTGATCATTGCGACGATCGTGTACTTCCTTGCTGCCGTCCGGGAGGAGTCCACATACCGCTGTTAGACAGCGCACCTTGCACTCTTGTCTCAGCCAATCGGAGGTCGATTCTTTCGGAATGAGTTCTTAATCGCAATCTTGCCGTCCCGGAACGTGAACACATCGCAGCCGGTGACCTCGACTCGCTTGCCGTCCTTGAGTGTTCCGGTGAACGTCCATTCCGACACGCCTCGATCGCCCGTCACGAAGTGTCGAGCATTGCCCCAGTGCGCATCCGGATATTGCTCGAACACTGCGGCGTACGCAGCCCGCACCGCGCGTTGCCCCTCGTGTCTCTCGCCGTCCACGGCGTTGCCGCCCGAAGCCTCAAAGACACAGTCGGTCGTCATCAAAGACATCAGCGCATCAACGTCGTGACGGTTCCACGCGTCAGCGAACGCCTGCAGCAGGCTTGCCTTGTCTCGGTCAGTCATCTGGCTCATTGTGGAAGGGCGCTCGGCACCAACGCGGACCGCACCGAACCGATCACCAACCGCACCGCCCAACAGTAGACCGACCACTGTAACTGTCGCGACCGTTCGTATGTGATCCTCCTCTGCCATCGCTCCCTCACAGATTCGTTGTTCCGCCGTCTAACGCTGCGCATCACCAGCGGCGCTCCGCGCTCACGTCAGCGCCGTCTGGTGCATGCGCTGTTAGGCTGCCCCTGACTTTACGCACGATAGGCTGATTGACATCTGACGAGCAAAGGCATCCCAGCCTCGATAGGCCCGGATATCGGCGTGTCGCACCACCGGGCCGCCTGGCGTTATCCTCAACTTCTCAATTAGGAGGTACATCGTCTGCCCTATCTCTCGGGCACAAACGAAGGGTTCCAATCGGGGAATCATCTTCGAGTCAATGAAACCACGACCGAGAGTGTCTGGCCCCCTGGTCAGGTTGTCATCCCAGAAGCGCCTCTCGCGTTCGTTTTTTGGGGCAACGGAGCCGCCTTCATATGCGAAGGCCCATGCATTGAACTCGGAGACCAGCTTCTCGAAGAGCGTTGACGAAACAATCGTGAAATCGAGATCCGAATCTATCGAAAATGGAGATCCAAAAGGATTGCCAAACAGCGATTGGCCAAGCCGCGCACTACCTATCAGCGTCACATCCTTCGGATCGATTCCAAGGCGAGAAGCAATCCATGCCCGAATCAGTTCGTAGAGCGCTGGGTTCTGACGAAACGCGAACGGAATACCCTCCGAAAGCCACAACCGAGCCAATGTGAGCCTGGCTTGGTGTCCCCCCATGACACAAAGCCGAGCCACGTCAGCGGCTGTGGGATAAATCTCACGGAAGTCAGCGAAGTGCGGCGATA
>JANNHC010000266.1:0-10800 GCA_031404215.1 Acidobacteriota bacterium | reverse complement strand
GTCGGCGGCCCGATACCAAGCATCTCTTCCCAGCGGGGCCAGGACCGCGCCGGATCCGGATTGAGGGCGCGATCGATGACCAGCGCGCTCATCTTCTCGACCACGTGCCCGAAGTAGAAGTCGGTGATGCGTTCGCGTTCGAAGTCGGGCGCCGGGTTGAGGTAGTCGATCGCGTACGGCACACCCTCGCGCACCGCGAACTCGATCGTGTTCATCTCGTACCCGAGCGCCTGGTTGATGGTCTGGGCGTCCCGGACGACGCGCGCCCCGAGCTCCGGCGACAGGTAATCGTGATCGACCAGGTAGCGGCGCTCGCGCGGGTCGTATTTCACAGGCGTGATGTCGGTCTTTCCAAAGGTAAAGCACCGCACGTACAGGTCGAAGTCGATGAACTCCTGCAACGTCATGCAATACGGCGCGGTGCCGTCGTACGCGGCAAGCAGCTCCTGCTTGTCGTGCACCTTGTAGACGTGTTTCCAGCCGCCGCCCGAGTACGGCTTCAAAATGGCGGGCCGGCCGACGTAGTCGAGCAGGCCGTCCCAGTCGATGGGAAATTGCAGGTTGCGCAGCGATTCAGGCGTCAGATCCACATCCTTCGGATAGGCCTTCTGGGGCAGCAGCACCGTCTTCGGAATCGCGCATCCGAGCTTCGACATCACGGCGTAGTTGAAGTACTTGTCGTCGGCGGTCCACCAGAACGGGTTGTTGACGACGTAGGTGCCCTGCAGCACCGCGTGCTTCAGCGCGGCGCGGTAGTACTCGACTTCGTGCGAGATGCGATCGACGATGACCGCATACCTGGCGGGCTCGTCCATCCTCGTCCCGCCCCACGTCACCATTTCCGCGCTGATCCCGTGCGGTGCGCCCATCTCCTTCACCCGCGCGATGAATGCCGGCGGAAAGCTGTACTCGCGTCCGACGAGCAAACCGATCCGCAGCGCGGTGTCGCTGGAACTCATGATCTGGCGTCTCCACGTCCGTCGATGCCCGCGCGCGTTTCATGGACGACGTGCTGAACCACGGCTTTCAGATCACCCGTCTGCCGGAACACGGTCAGCTGGCGATCGGCGCTGGTCCCCTCGCGCAGGACCGTGTGCACGTACTCCACGGCTTCGCGGCTCTGCAGCTCGTCAACCACGTCGTCCACGAACTCGAGTAGCTCGAGCGCGAGCTCGCGCATCGGCACTTCAGCCCGCTTGCCGAAGTCGATCAGCTTGCCGTCGAGCCCCCATCGGGCCGCGCGCCACTTGTTCTCTTCGATGAGCGCTCTGCGGTACAGCCGGAACCCGAGGTTGCGCGTGTACAGCTTGTGCAACTTGACGACGATCGCCTGGGCCAGCGCGCCGAGCATGACCGCCGCCTCGGGGCGCGTCGGCACATCGCACACGCGGAACTCCAGCGTCCCGAACATCGGATGGGGCCGCACGTCCCACCAGATCTTCCGCGCGTCGTCTATGCAATTGAGATCGACGAGCAGCTTGACGTAGTTTTCGTACTCGCTCCACGAACTGAAGTGGTCGGGCACGCCGGTGCGCGGAAAACGGCGGAACACGGTCGTGCGATAGGACTTGAGCCCCGTATCGCGTCCCATCCAGAAGGGGGAACTCGTCGAAAGCGCCAGCAGGTGCGGCAGAAAATATCGGGCCGCGTTCATCAAGTCAATTGCGGTCTGGTTGTCCGGCACCGCCACATGCACGTGCAGGCCGAAGATCAGCAGAGACCGGGCCAGGTGCTGAAGCTCCTCGACGATGCTGTCGTACCGGACACCGGGCGAGAGAATCTGATCTTTCCAGTGCGAAAAGGGATGGGTGCCGGCGGCTGCGACAGCCAGGCCGACGCGCTCGGCTCCGGCCGTGAGCTCGCGGCGGATCCTAAAAATTTCCTCGCGCAGCTCCGGAACGTTCTGGCAGATGCGCGTGCCGACCTCGACGATCGATTGGTGAAGCTCGCGTTTGATCTGCTCCCCGAGGGCCGGCGAGCTCGACGCGAGGAGCTCCGAGACGTGGGACCGCAGCTCCCACGTCTGCGGATCGACGATTTGGAACTCCTCCTCGACGCCCACCGTAAACCGGTGTCCCATGTAGCGCGATAATACTGTAGTCGTGATGTGGCGAAACGCCGGAAAACAGGCGTTACTTCGGCACTCCATGGAGAGTCCGGGATCGACGAGATGCGCGCCGTCAAGCGCGCGCTCGACCCGCAGTGGAAGCTGGCGCCGGGCGTGATCTTCACGGCATAGAGCCGGCCGGGCTCAACCTTTGACGTACTTCGCCGGGTCTTGATCGAACTTCGTCTTGCAGATCGCCGCGCAGAAATAGTACGTCTGCCCCTTGTAATCGCTCTGCCCCTTCGCGGTCTTTTCGTCGATCGTCATGCCACAGACAGGATCTTTGACCATGATGCCTCCTTGCCGGTCCACGCTCCGGCCTCTGCATGTCATGATACCTGTCCAGGCGACACGACCGCGAGTCGCGCGGAGCCGACAGACCCTCTCGTGCTTATTGGTTCCAGAACGGCCAATCTAGCGCCGGCCCCGCATTTTCAGGTGGATTGTCGCATCGCATGATGAAGCTCATCAGAGGCCTGCTGCTGCTCGTCGGTCTCCCATTTCTCGCGCACGGGGGTGAAGCGCTCTACCACGGCCTCAGCAATCGCCAACAGGTGGCGACGACGTGCGATCAGCTCCTGCGGCAGCGTCCTGCCGCTTTGTGGTTGCGCGTCAGTGGCTGCGACATCGATTACCTCGGCGCCGGCTACCGGGAGTCAAACGGGCACCTCGTCGAGCTGTTCTTTCCCATGCGGCCGCCGTCGCAGCCACCGGCGTTTCCGGTCGCCATGGTGCTCGCGACAAGCGATCCCCAGGCGCTTTCAGTTGCCGAGCAGATCATCGGCAGTAACCGGCAGCCGGATCAGGAGACTTACCTCGTCACCATGCTTCGCGTCGTCAGCGTGCTGAGAGCGTCCAAGGAGGTCGAGGGATACGCGAGAAGTGGGGTCATCGAGCGACTGCAGACTCGGCGTGCGCTGGGGGGACTGACGGCGCCGCTCGCGCCCGATTTCATCGCCATCGACCTCCACGCGAAGCCCACTTTGGTCAGACCGGGAATCGAGGCAGGGGTTGGCCTGCTGCTGCTCCTGGTGGCAGTCGCATGGCGGCGACGCGCAGGCGTCGTCCCTGCCGTATTAGCCGTGACGTCATTCGACGGACCTCGGACGGACCCTGAAGGTGTAAGCGAGACGCCGGCCCCGGCAATGCCCCGCCGGCTTCCACCTGTCATGCTGCTGAATCTCGAGGCATCTGCCGGCACGAACGATCTCGAGTACGCGCCGGCATTCGGGCCACGCGACGAGGTCAAGGAGCGGATCGCGGGAGCGCTGGGGCCCTTGAGCAGCGCGGCTGGCGGACGGGAACAAGTGAGCGGCGCCGACTGGATGCTGGCGTTCGATCTCGGGCGTGAAGAACACGTGTGGGCGATCACCGCGGAGGCACGCGGCGGTGACGGATCGATCGGTGCGCTCGAAACCCTCTCGCTCGAAACGGGCTGGCGACTCTTCGTCCCGCGGCTGGGCACTTTCGTGGAATCCTCAGCGCTCGGGAAACTGGAGAGGCCATCAGGCGGATCCTCCACAAAGACGCCTGCCCTCGAGTGACCGCGCCCTTCTAGGCGGTTTCGAGGGCCTTCTTCAGAAGCGCGATCTGACCCGCGTGGTAGGCGTCGTGCTGCAGCAGACCGACGACGGTATGGATCCGAGTTTATGCAATCGGCACGTCCTGTTCAGGGCTCCCATTCGAACCCTTCGCGTGCAGCCAACCGGCGCCTAACGCAGATCTTCCTCGAGGAGATCGGTGTTGATCGCGAAGGCCGCCTCGGCCCCTTCGGCGGCCGCGACGACGACCCACTGGACGGCCCGGGATGCGTCGCCGGCCACAAACAGGCCGGAGAGGTGGGTCGATTCGTACTTGCCGGTACGCACGGTGCCCTTGTCGTTGAACTCGCAGCCGAGACGAATCGCCAGCTCGGAGCGCTGAAACTGGCCGGCCGTAAAAAACATCGCGCGACGCGCGAGCGGAGCCCCCGAGGCAAACACGATGCGTTCGAGAATCCCCTCCCGGCCTTCGAGCGCGGCGATGCGCTCCTCGCGCACGGCAATCCCGTTTCGCTCGAGGCGCGCGTGTCCCTCCGCATCAATTTCCGACGGCCCGTCCGTGCAGAGGACCAGGTCGCGGCTCCAGGCCGTCAGCTCGAGCGACAGTCCCAGCCCGCGGCTGCCCTTGCCGTAGATCGCGATCGGCTGATCGCGAATCTCCCAGCCGTCGCAATACGGACAATGAAACACGCTGCGGCCGTAGAGCTCGTGGATACCGGTGACGTCAGGGAGGTTGTCGCAGACGCCCGTGGCGATCAGCAGCTTCCTCGACGTGACGATCGTGCCGTCGTCGAGCGTCACCCTGAAGGCGCCGTGCTCGCACCGGGCGTCAGCGGCGCCAATATCGCGCAGTTTCACCGTGTCGTACTGCTCGAGCTCGCGGCGTCCCGTCGCCAGGAATTCCTTCGGAGAGATCCCGTCGCGCGTCAGGTAGCCATGAAGCGCATGGGATGCCGCGTTTCGGGGCCGGCCCGTGTCGCAGATGAGCACCGACCGCCGGCAGCGCCCGAGAATCAGTGCCGCGCTCAGCCCTGCCGGCCCGGCGCCTATGATGACGACGTCGTACTGGCTGTCCATACGTCACAACCCGACAGGAGGAACGCGAGGGGCGGGACACGTGAGCCTGGAGGGTTTCGTTCTGCGGTTCAAGTGCTGGTCCGCACTGACGTGATGTTCAGGAAGCGCGGCTCGTCGCGGAGCGATACGAGGTCGGCATCGACCCGCGCGCGCGCAGCGGTGAGCAGCGGAAGCTTCTGGGCCACGCGTTCGAGCGAGTCGAGCGCCCGATCGCGATCGCCGCGCAGCGCGTGAAGGCACGCGATGTAATAGCGGGTGAACGGATCGTCCGCGCCGTTGGCGACGCGCGAATCGAAGCTCTTGAGCGCGCGGCCGAAATGCCGCTCGGCGTCGTCGCCGCGGGACTGGCGCAGGTGGACCGCGCCAATCTTGACGTTCAACTCGAGCAGCGTCCGATCGCGGAGCGCGTGATCTCCGGCGCCGATGAAGGCGAGCTCGCGCTCGTACTCGCGCAGCGCTTCCTCATACTCCCCCTTGAGGTAATGCACGTAGCCGAGCCGCGCGTGCGCGCCGACAATCTGCAGTCCGAGGTTCCCCGAGATGTATTGCTCCTGCAACTCCACCGCGCGGCGGCAGATCTCTTCGGCGCGATCGAGCTGGCCTTCCCAGGTGAGGAGCAGCGACAGCTGCAGGTATGAGTACCCGGCTTCGGGATTGAGCACGATCGCGCGATCGAACAGCGGAATCGCCGCCTTGAAGTCCCCCTTCCCCACCCAGTACGCGCGAGCCAGGCCCTGGTAGGCCTGGCCGTTCTCGGGATCGAGGCGCAGCGCCTCGCGGATCTCGACGATGGCTTCATCGGTGCGGCCGAGGCCGAGCAGGCTCGCGCCGAGCCACATGTGCGCGTCCGCGAGGCCGGGATCAATCGCCAGCGCCCGGCGCTCGAGCTCAATCGCCTTGTTCAGCATGTCCGGAATGCTGAGGAAGTTTCCCTTCAGGCCGTAGGCGCCTCCGAGCGCGGCCCATGCGCGCGAGTACTCCTGGTCGTGGCGTGTGGCGTCCTCGAACGCCGCGATGGCCCGGTCGATCGAATCGCGCGTCGCCTGCCGCAGGTTCATCATGCCGCGCGCGTAGCTCTCGTACGCCGCCACCGAACGTGTTTCCTGCCGCTCGATGTCGGCGATCTCCGTCCCCTGCAGCGCGAGGTTCAGCCCATGGCTCAACTCGAAGACGATCTTGTCCTGCAGCGCGAAAATGTCGTCGATGCCGCCGTCCACTTTGACCGTCCTCCGCACCGCGCCGGTCGCGACCTCCACGAAGTTGGCCGTGATGCGCACCATCCCGCCAATCCGCTGGTAGCCACCGACCACCACCCACGTCGCGCCCAGGCGCCGGCCGATGTCGATCGCCAGCGAATCTTTCAGGTGCGCATCGGTACTGAGGTTGCGCAGCGCGTCGTAGACGCGCGATCGGCCGATGATAGTCAGGCCGTGAATGTTTTTCAGATCGGAGCTGACGGTTTCCGCGATGCCGGTCCCGATCCAGTCGTCCGCGGGCTCGCGCGTGATGTTCGCGAACGTCATCACCGCGACGGAGTTTTCCACCGGGCCAACTACGACGGCCGCCGCCACCCGGCTCGACGCGCGGGGACCCGCGGCGTCGATCTCGTTGGCGACCTGCCTGAGATCGGTGTACAGGTCGCGCGCGCGCTGGTACCTGAATTCGGGATCCTTCTCGAGAAGTCGCGCGACGATGGCGTCGAGCGAGGGGGGCACGGCCGTGGTGTAGCGCGAGGGGGAGGGCGGCGTTTCGTGCAGGATGCGATCGATGATCTCCGTGGCAGCCGTCCCCTCGAACGGGACATGGCCGGCGAGAAGCTCGTAGAGGACGACGCCGAGTGAGAACAGGTCGGCGCGATGATCGACCGCGCGCCCGAGCGCCTGCTCCGGTGCCATGTAGGACACCGTCCCCACCACCATCCCCGCCATCGTCATCTGCGCCTGCGTGACCGACCCCGCACCAAGGTTAGAGACGAACTTCGCGAGCCCGAAATCAAGGACTTTGATCAGGCCGCGCTCGTTGCGCATCAGGTTGGCGCTCTTGATGTCGCGGTGCACGATTCCACGACCGTGGGCTTCATCGAGCGCGTCCGACACCTGGAGGCCAATCTCCACGACCTCGCGGACCGGGAGCGGCCCCTTGGCCACGAGGGACGACAGCAGCTCGCCTTCCACGTACTCCATCACGATGAAGTCGGCGCCGGCCTCCTCGCCGATGTCGTACGTCACCGCGATGTTCGGCGATCGCAGCATCGACGCGGCACGGGCCTCGTTCAACAGGCGCGCGCGGCTTTCGGGATCGGATTTGAGCGAGGGGGGAAGGAACTTGAGCGCCACGGAACGGCCGAGCCGGGTGTCCTCGCCGCGATACACCTCTCCCATGCCGCCCGCGCCAAGGCGTTCGCCGATACGGTAGTGCTGGACAGTGGTGCCGATCACTCTTGTCGTTTGAGACGCGCCGACCCGGCCGTTCGTCTCCGCTGGTCACCAGTATATTGATACGCGTGATTCAAGGCTCGCGGCAGGCGGCTCGGGCGGGCTACCGGCGTTTCGGCGCCAGCCAGGCGTCCCGCATGGCCTTTTGATCCGCCGACAGCGTCGCGCCTGTCGATTCCAGCGTCACGACCTCCATCGTCGGATCCTCGCTCAGGGTGATCGTCGCCTTCACGGTGGCGCCATGACGATGGACCTCGACCCCCATCCGATCGCCAGGCTTGTGCGAGCGGACAGCCGCCTGCCAGTCGTCCATCGTGGCGATCGCTTTGCCGTCAGCCGTCGTGATCACGTCACCCTCTTCGAGACCGGCATTGAAGGCCGGTGTTCCCCAATTGAGCAGACCGGGAATCCTGACGCCGCCGGTTTGCGGCGCGGCGCCTCCGGTCCTGCTGCCGCGACGACCGACCCGTCCGCCGCCGCCGAGGCCCTGGCCGAGCACGCCGTCCCAGGCCACACCCGGATTGCGTCTGCGAAGCATCAGGCCAACGCGGCGAAATAGCTTTTCGTAATCCGGAACCTCGCGGCCCTCGATGAAACGATCGAAGAACTCGTCGGCGAATTTTCGATCCTTCGACACTTCGGCCAGGCGATCCCGGACGTCCTTCAGAGTGTACGGCTTCGCGATGATCCCCGGGCTGGGACCTTCCGGTTTGCCGTGCGCCAGCCACATCGCGCGCATGAAGTCGTCCAGTGTGATCGTTCCATTCGATCGATCGCGCAGGCTCAAATCGAGCGCGACGGCAAGGGCGGCGCCGTAGGCGTAGTACGAGATGAACGTCGTTGACAGGTTGGTCTCGTCGATCGCGACAGCGGCGTCGCTGAACGGGGCCATCTGGCTCATCTCGACTGCCGATCGAAACTGCCGCGCGGGACTGTTGATAATGGTGAGCGCGCTGCTCACCTGGTCGACGGGATCAGCGGGCGCAAGCCCCGCGCGCCTGAGTATCAGCGGGCCGTAGTACGTCGTAAATCCTTCCGCGAGCCACAGCTCACCGGAAATGTTGGCTTCTTCGAAGTTGAACGGTTCGAGAGTCTTCGGACGAATGCGTTCAACATTCCAGCAGTGGAAGAACTCGTGAGATACCGTCCCAAGCACGCCCCTGACGGCCGCCAAGTTCTTGAACGAGGTCGGCGACGCGACGACGGTGCTGTTGCGGTGCTCCATACCGTCGCCGCCTCCCCACGGTACGTAATCACCCAGGAAGGTATAGGTTCCCGCGTCGAACACCGGAAATTCTCCGAACACCGCCGCGGCCTCGTTCACGATCTTTTCGGTGCCCGCCGCGTACTCGTCGATCGCCGCGGGATCGCCGTCGTGGTGGACTGCCGTGCGGATGGTGAATTCCTTGCCGTCGGCGTTCTTCACCTTGAATGACCGCAAGGTGAAGTCGCTGAGCTCAGTCGGGCTGTCCATCAGGTACTGGAGATTCGGCGCAGTGAAGGTCCATGGATCGTTGGTGGGAAAGAGCTGGGTGGCGGGTTTCCATGAGGACTTCGCCGGCGGCTCGAACGTAATCCTGGCCGGACGCAAGTCGAAGCCGCGGGCCCACATCAGCGTCGCCGGCATGTTCATGTGCGCGTGCGAATCGTCCACGGCGAGATAGGTGCCATCCACGTGATTGCCGAAGACTTTGTAAACGATCCGAACCGTGCCATCGTGCCCGGCGACGTTCCACTGATACGGATTGGGCCGGGTGGCCCTCAGCTCTTTTCCTTTGCCGTCGTACGCGTGCAGGTCGAAGACGTTCTTTGCGAACTCGTGGACGGCATAACGGCCTGCAGACGAGCGGCTCATGCGGGCCTCGAGCGTACCCCCCGGCACGCCGGTCCACGTGACTTCCACCTGGGCGTAATGATGCTCGGGCGCGGGAAACGACAGACGGTACTGGACGGGTTGCTGTGCGACAGCCGCACCCGCCATGAGTGTGACCATGCATGCGGCGGCGACGACGAACCGGGGAGAAGTGTCGTGAAAGCGCATGGAAAATCGTAGCATGGGCGAGCCGTCCGCCCGGCCGATCGCACCGTTCATCGGAAACCTACGCCGTCCACCCGAAACCGCTTCCGGCGACGCTCGGCTCCACTTTGGCGCGGGCCAGCCTCCGGCATCTCGGCGTGTCTCACCGGGCGTGCCAGCGGTTTGATGCTGGCGCGACGCGAAGCGACCGGTGAGCGCCGTGGCGTGATCTGACCGGGGCCGAGCCCTACACGCCGACTGCGTCGCGAGCGCACCCACACGCGCGCTTCTGACCCGACGGCCGCGTTCGAGATGTCGCGCTCAGATGAGCCGATGTGGTTGCATATGATAGAATGTAGTCTCATTAAATTGAGGGGGACGTCATGGCCGAGCGCCGCATCGGAATACGGGAATTGAAGTCCAAGCTGAGCGAGTGCGTCCGCGAGGTCAGGGACGGTGGGACGATCGTGGTGACGGAGCACGGTCGCCCTGTGGCCCGGATGATCGCGGACGCCAGCTCATTGGATGAGCGGCTGGAGGTGCTCGCCAACGCGGGTCGCATTCTGTGGAGTGGCCGGCGACTCAAACCCACGACGCCGGTCACACGGGTACGCGGCAGCCGGAAGACGGTGGCGGATCTGATCAGCGAGAATCGCGAGTGATTGTGTATTTGGACGCGAGCGCGCTGGTCAAGCGCTACGTGGCGGAGCGCGGCTCGCGAGAAACCGCCGACTTGTGTGCCAAGGCAGATATCGTGGCCACGTCACTAGTGAGTCGAGCGGAGGTGGCCGCCGCCCTGGCCAAAGCCGTCCGGGTGGGGATCGTCGAACCGGACAAGGGGCGGAAGGCGCAGCGCGCGTTCGCGAGTCAATGGCCGGACTTCGCCAAGGTGCCGGTAACGGAGGCGCTCGTGGCCCGGGCGGAAGCCCTCGCTTGGGACTCCGCGTTGCGCGGGTATGACGCGGTGCAACTCGCGTCGGCCTTGACCTGGCAGGAGTCGGTCGGCGCAGAAATCACGCTGGCGACATTCGACCGCCAGCTCTGGGACGCCGGAAAACAGGTGGGGATTCACGTCTGGCCGCTTCCCCTTCGATCGCGGCAGCCACATCGGATGGCAGATCCTCCGCTCGGCGCAGCGCATGGCGGATGGTAGGAGCATCAATCATGTTTCGAAGTGCTTCGTTCGCGATGTGGATCCTGCTGACGGCCACCACAGCCGCTGCTCAGGCGACGCTGCCGGATCTCGTAGCACACGGCGTCAACCCGGTGGACAAGAGTGTCCTTCGTGACGTGGCGGTTCACTCGATCGAGGAGCTCGGAGCTGGCGCAGATGTGATCGTTGAAGGGGTTCTCGTCAAGTCTAGGAGCTACTTATCGAAGGACAACAGGGAGGTTGATACCGACTACATTATTCAACCCATTCGGTCCTTCGCAGGTCCTGCTACCCCTCCCAGGAAGGCGCCCGGTGTCACACGAATGATTGTGACTCTGCGAGGCGGAGAGACTCAGATCAACGGCGTTCCCGTGACATTCAGCGGCGTCGGCGACTGCGTCGAGGAGGGTCAGATCCCACGCCACACCAGCGCGCGGGGCTCGCGCTTCGGAACTGGTCTGTCTCCAACC
>JANNHC010000265.1:0-4183 GCA_031404215.1 Acidobacteriota bacterium | reverse complement strand
ACTAGTGTCCCGTCCCCGTGGATCGTGGCATAAGTCTCGGAGCGCGGCGCCCGTCTGGCAAGGCGCGTGGAGCGAAAATATTGGGCATATTTGAGCGACGAGCAACGCCGCCAGGCGGGATGCCCCGCCCGGGAATTATGTCGCGAACCACGGGGACGGGACACTAGGATAGGGCACCATGATTCTGCTGCTGCTCGTGACGCTTGCCGCCCCTGTGAATTTTTACGCCTCGACGCCTGCGGGCGCTCACGCTCAGGAATCCCCCGCAGCCATCGGCCCCCGTCTGATGCAGGACGCGGCGATCGCTGCTGCGGTTGACCGCGTGAAGCGGGACGAACCGCAACTCCTCGAAGAGCAGGTTCGTCTCTGCGAAATCCCGGCGCCGCCATTCAAAGAGGGACGGCGCGCGGACGCCTACAAGCAGGCGTTCCAGACGCTCGGTCTAAAAAACGTGCGCATCGACCGCGCCGGCAACGTGCTCGGTGAGCGGGCCGGGCTGGCCGCCCGTCCGCATCTCGTGTTCAGTGCCCATCTGGATACCGTCTTCCCCGAAGAAACCCGCGTCCAGACGACCCGGGCCGGGTCTGTCATCAAAGGGCCTGGAATCAGCGATAATTGTCGCGGTCTTGCGGTACTTCTTGGTGTGGTTCGCGCCCTGAACGAAGGAACCATTCAGACCTCCGGCCCGATCACGTTCGTCGGGACGGTGGGCGAGGAGGGACTCGGCGACCTTCGCGGGGTCAAGCACCTCTTCAACGAGGAGTTGAAGGGGAGGATCGACCGGTTTGTCTCGGTGGACGGCGCCGGCCTCGGGATCACCCACATAGGAGTCGGCAGCCTGCGATACCGGGTGACCTACAAGGGCTCTGGCGGCCACAGTTACGGCGCATTCGGCATCGCGAATCCCATCCACGCCCTCGGCCGCGCGATTGCGAAGATCGGCGATCTGCAGGTACCCAGGCAGCCAAAGACGACGTTCAACGTGGGGCGTCTGGGTGGCGGCGCGTCCGTGAACGCGATCGCCTCGGACGCGTGGATGGAAGTCGATCTCCGATCGAGCGATCCCGCGGCGCTCACCGCCCTCGACGCCGGTTTTCACAAGGCGCTCGACCAGGCGCTCGCCGAGGAAAACGAGCGTTGGAATCACAGCGGACGCCTGATCCTCGAAAAGGCGGTGGTCGGCAACCGGCCGGCCGGCCGCGTGGGGGCCGACACACCCATCGTCCAGGCGGCGGTGTCGGTGACGCGAGCGCTCGGGCTGCAGGCGCCGCTCGATGAGGGCTCGACCGATTCGAACCTCGCGATGAGCCTCGGGATTCCCGCCATCACCGTGGACGGCGGCGGATCGGCGACCGGCACGCATTCGCCGGACGAAACGTTCGATTCAACGAATTCGTGGCAGGGAACGGCCCGGGCGCTGCTGGTGGCGATCGCGTTGTCTCAACGATGACGGAGGGGAGGGCAAATGGCCAACTACCTTTTTTGCCTGGGCACCGCGGTTGGGGCCGATACAGCTATTGTGGCAAGGCGTCTGCCTGCGTACAGAACTGCTGGCTGACGGAAATAGCTGTGGTGGTACGCGTTGTGAATACCCTGTGCACTAGCAGGACGCAGAGGCGCGAAATCGATTGATCCGGACGGTTCTTCGCGGCTCACTTACAGAATTGGTTGCACGGGAGACGCATTGTTGCTAAACTTGTTGCGTTCCACTTCTATCCCGCACCGGTTGATTTCCCAGCCAGCCGCTGCCGTTACGTTCGTTACGGAGGACTCGTGCGCCTGATCCGCCCTCTGTGGGCAGTTCGTGTCTGCGCCCTGCTGCTGGGAGTGAGCGTGTGTCTGCCGGTGATGGCTGACGCGGCTCAGAAGAGCACGGCGCGCAAAAAACCCGCTGCCAAATCGGCCATCGCGCAGCGGCCGGCCCCGAGGGCCAGCCGAGCGCCAGTGTATTCCGCCTCGGCTTCGCGTGCGCGCAAGGCCCGCCTGTCGCGCGCCCGTGCGGCCGCACGGTCCCGCGAACTCGCGCGGATGCGCAGCCTGCGCGAGGCGATGACTCCCCGTTACAAGACCGATGTGAACGGCGACCTCGTGCCCGACATCCGGGCCGCAGCCGCCATCATCTTCAACCCGGAGAACGGGCAGGTGCTCTGGGAGGAAAACGCGCAGGACAAGCGGTCGATCGCCAGCATCACGAAGGTGATGACGACGGTCGTGTTTCTGGAAGACAACCCCGACCTGACGCAGGAAATCACCGTCGAGCGCAGCGACGTCTACGCCGCGTCGACTACCTATCTGAAAGCCAACGACCGGCTGACGTTGAGCGACGTGCTGCACCTGGTGCTCATCGCGTCCGACAATGCCGCGGCCCGCGTCCTCGCGCGCGTCTCGCACGGCGGCTCTGCCTCCTTCATCGAACGCATGAACGAGAAGGCCATCGAGCTTGGTCTTGAGAACACGTCGTTCGCGGACCCGTCCGGACTGAATCCCGCCAATATTTCGTCGGCCTACGACTTGTCGCGGTTGATCTCGTTCGCCGCCGCAGACGAGCGCGTCGCCCCCATCATGCGCACGGCCACCTACACGGTCAGGACCAACCGCCGCGCGATTAACATCCACAGCACGAATCGTCTCGTGATGGAGGGGATGGACGTGATGGGCGGGAAGACCGGCTTCATCAGCAAAGCTGGCTACTGTCTCGCCACGCTGCTGCGGCTGCCCCAGGGCAACCAGGTCGCCGTCGTTGTGCTCGGCGCGCAGTCGAGCCCGGGCCGGTTCTGGGAAACGCGCCACCTGTTCAACTGGCTCTCCGAGAAGGCGGCGGTGGTTTTCAGCAAAGATCAGCAGTTCGAACAGGTCAGCCGCTAGCTATTTGTAGCCCTTCTGAATCGCTGCCGCGTCGAGCGGCAGCGTTGCGACACCATCCACGATTGGCATCACCGGACGCGCCGCGCGTCTCGCGTCATACGCCTTCAAGTACCGCTCGCATTCGTCACACGCATACAACCGATAGAGCCCGTCACGGCTTGCGAAGGACGTGATGCGGCCGCGATCCGCATTCAGGCAGAACGGGCAGGTGACCTGGTGAAAACGCCATCGCGCGGAGCATCGCCCACAGAGCAGGATTCGATCGGCGGCCGGCGTGATCACGGCAAAGTCCGGTTCGCCGGCGCACAGCGGACACGTGCCGTGCGTCCATCCCGCCAGATCGGTTTTCGCCATGATCGCGTCGGCCGATCGGGTCAGGAACGGGCGCATGGCCTGCAGGATGATCGGCTCGAGTCCGGCGGCGTCAGGATGAATCGGCGGCGCCCCCACCTTTGCGGATTCGTACCACGATCGCAGCGCCACGGGCAGCCGGTCAGCATCGCGGGACAGCGATTCGACGCGTCCGAAGTCCGACTCGTCCAGGGCGTCGTGACTTCGCATGGATGAGGCGGTCGCGCGCAGCAGAAAGCGCAAATCCCCCCACTCAATGGGCAGGTGCTCGAACTGGAGCACCGGCGGAGACGCGAGCCTCGAGTTCAGGTAGTCGGCGTCGAGCCGGATCGAGGGAAGCGACACGCGTGACTGCACACGTCGCTGAAGCTGCAACAGTTCGATCTGGAGGTCGGCCGCGGATGCGAGATCGGGGTGCTCCTGTTTCAGCCGCCGGAGCTCGGCAATCTCTCGGGATTCGGATCGTTGAGGGGGAGAAGGCGGAAGAGGGGCCTGAGGCTCAGTCACGCCGGGATCTTACACCAGCGCAATTCGCCCTCGGGTTCGCCTCGCGATGAGCCAGAGCTGGCGTGAGCAGGGCTGATGGTGTCGGCACGGTGTCGAACGCACCCAAACTCGGGGTGAATGACTGGTTTTTACGGACGAAATGCCGGCCCTGCCCTGCATGACTATCCAATATCTCGAAGTGCGCTACAAGCTCTTGGGTACCTTGAGTTTTGGTGTCCAGAAAACTCCCGCCCCGCTGGCGCTTTCTTGTATACTCCAGCGCTACAGCGCGTCCACGTCTGCATTCCCCGGAGCCATGGACCGCGCGTGTCGCTCAATCGCGAGGGGAGGGATCTTTGTGACAGTCAGGATTCAGTCGTGGCGTGGCGCAGTAGCGCGAGCCATGGTGCTCGCCGTCATCACCCCGCTGCCCGCAGCGGCCAGCGATTCCGGGAAGGGCGTGCAGGAACCGACGCTCGAG
>JANNHC010000264.1:0-7508 GCA_031404215.1 Acidobacteriota bacterium | reverse complement strand
CACCCCTCGCGCCGAGAGCAGCCACACGGATGCGCTCCAGAGGGCTGCGATTCCAGCCGCGCCACCGAGGACCCCCAGGACGATGCCTGTCCTCGCGACCAGGAGCGCGATCGGCAGGCCCAGCACGAGCACGAGCTGGCTGTCGAGAATCGACCCCAGGGAAGATCGGCGGATGAAGCTTTGCTCCAGCAGGTTGTCCGCGATGGTCGCCTGGACCTCCACCCCGGCAAACAACGTATCGAGGGGCGTCGCCACCACCTCGCGCGTGCCAAGCGCCGTCGTGCCGACGAACACGAGTTTCCCTTGCAAGGCGCCCGGGGGGACCTGTCCGCTCAGAATATCGGCCGCCGACACATGCGGAAACGTTCCTTTCCTGCCCCGATAGCGCGCGAGCAGGCTCCCCTTCCCGTCGAGCGGAACGACTCGCTCACCGACCGTCAGGGTTGACGCGTTCACGTTCGAGACCCGAAGCGTCATCTCGCGCGCTCCCGTAAGGGCAGCAAACGAGGCGAGCGCGAGCGACGGATACATGCGGCCATCGAGCTCGGCGACAACGGGCACGCGTCTCAGAATGCCGTCGGGATCGGGCGCCGCGTTCAGAAAGCCGGAATCTCCAGCGGCTTTCGCGAGTATCGGCAGGCTGCACACGGCGCCCGTGGCGCGAAAGTACGGCGTGCCGCCCGTCTCCTCGGAAGGATGGACGACCGCGAGACCGACGGGGTGCAGCGCGCACGCCGTGCGCTGGCCTGCCGCCGGGTCGAATGTGAGCGCGTATCCGAGAACGACGCGGCCCTCGCGAAGCACCCCGGCCAGGAGATCGTCCGGGGTTGCGTTCGGAGGTGCGCCTCCGGCGTCGCTGATCACGAAGCGATCCGGCTCCGCGAAGATGATGTCCATCGCAACGAGCGACGCGCCCATGTCGCGCAACCGCGCGACGAGCCGGCCGACGACATCTCGTCTCCACGGCCATTGACCCATGGCCGACAGGCTCCGCTCGTCTATGTCCACAATGACCACGTGATTGCCGGGCGGCTGCGTACGGCCCGATCGCATGACGTTGTCGTACACGGTGTCGTCGAGGCGGGGGAAAAAGGCGGGTCGATAGACGGCCAGAACCGCCGTGATCAGCACCGGGAGCAGGCCGCACAGAAACACCTGGCCGCGGTGCGGCGCGGCTGCACGGTGCGATTTCATCCAGCTCTCCGGCTACCGCACGGCGATCTCGACACGGCGATTGCGCGGCTCGGCAGTCTCGTCGGGCGTTTGAAACAGCAAATCGCGCTCGCCATGCGACGTGACTTCCACCGTGGACGCGTCGAGGCCGGCCTGCACGAGCACGTTGCGAACGGTGGTCGCCCGGTTCATGCCGAGATCCACGTTCACTCGAGATGCGCCGATCGTGTCCGTATGCCCGACGACCAGGACCTCCGGTACGGCGCGCTGCCTGACGAGACTCAGAATCTGTGGCAGCAGGGCTCGGGATTCGTCGGTGAGTTCGTTCGAATTCAGCCTGAAGTACAGCGTGAAGTGTCGCGGGGCGGGGGGCATGGCTGAGAGCGCGGCGCCAAACAACCGCTGCACCTCCTGCTCGCTCATCGTCGTAACCGGGCCGGGGCGGCGAGACGGTCTGGCAACCGCCGACGCGCGGGCGGCTGCGAGGTCGACGGATCCGGACGGATTGGACACGACGGCGCGTCCAGTGGTGCCGGTGTCGGAGTCGGGGAGCAAGACGACCAACACTTCCGCCATCTGGCCTGGCGTCGTCGACACTTGCTTGGGACCGCACGCCACCCCCAACGCTCCCGCGAGCGCGGCGAGGGTGGCGACTGATGCGATGCGCGCGTTCACGGCTGGACGCGGATCGCCAGGGTTGTGCCGCGAACGCCGACGATCGCGGACGGTGTTTCGAGACGGATAGAGTCCGGCGCGAGTTTCGCCAGCCGGCCGGACACGTAAGCCGTCACGCCGCGGACGAATCTGAGCACCATCCCGAGGCTGGCGCTTCCAGGCGCGTACGCGAAGCGCTCGAGACGAACTTCGCTGCCAGGGCCGAGCGCCAGACGCGTGTCATCCTTCAGCGTGACCCCAAGGGTTCCATCGGCCCCGGTGCGAAGGGAGTCAGCCTGCAACACCACGTCCCCCGGCTTGGCGGGGATGGCCGCGGAACCGCGGACGATGAAGGCGGCGCCGGACACGGTCTTGATGCGTCCTGCGGCTGCCGGCTGTTGCGCGTGCGCCGGGACTGCGGAAGCAAGCATGAGAGTGAGGACGGCGACCGAACTTCGAAGCAGACGGGCCATACGACCTCCTAAGGTAAACGCCAGGCTCCCGCGGATCGCGAAAGCCAGCCCCCAAATGGAACACGACTTACAAAAGTGACACCGCCAGCAGCGGCTCCCTCCGAAAATTCCCCGTATTTTTTCGTCGTCAGGAGAGTCTGCAGCCGGCGTGCCGCAAGTCCGGCCGTCCTCCCACTTTGAAACAATCTCGTCGTCTGCTTCACAGATCCGCCAGCACGAGCCCTGTAACTACCAGAATCTGCGTCGTCTATATCACAGGAATCCGGCGTGAGATATGCACCGGCACGGGGACCGTCACCGTGGCGGGCCAGCCAGTCACCGTCACTCAGGACGCCCAGGCGCCTCCCGCGCCGCCCACGAACCTCCGTGTCATCCGCTGATCGATCGACGGCTGTGTCAACGGTGGGCGGTTCGCCAGGCGTGGAGGGTACAGGCGAAGCCGTAATCTTCGCCCATCCGCATCCGTAAATCGGTAAATGTTTGCCGATTATTAGCGTGCAGCCCGGGCATCCGGTTTGCGAACAGGGCTGGCGACCCTGCGAAGGTCGCCCGGAGGACCGGATGCCTTCAGTCCGCCTGTTCTGGCACGCCCCGGCGCTCGCCTTCGCGCTCGTCTGCCTCTGCTCAGCCCCATCCACTGCCGCCGAGCGGTTCTGCGATCCGTCGTTCGAGGACTGTCGCACGCCACTGCTCTCGCTGATCGCAAACGAGCGGGTCGGCATCGACGCGGGCTTCTGGTTCATGGAGGACGCCCGCTACACGACCGCCCTGATCAAGCGCTTTCAGGCGGGCGTTCCAGTTCGCGTGCTGGTCGATCCGCGAGCGAACACCAAGAACCCGCAAAACGCCTACCGCCTGAAGGAGCTTGCCGACGCCGGGGTCCCGATGCGGAAGTGCATCTCGAACGGCATCATGCACTGGAAGGCGATGATCTTCGCGGGCCAGAACACCGTGCAGTTCGGCGGCGCCAATTACAGCGCCTGGGCATTCGTGCCGGCACAGCCTTACGTGAACTACACCGACGAAGTCATTCACTTCACCGACAGATCCTCCATCGTCTTGAGTTTCATGACCAAGTTCGACGAGTTGTGGACCAGTCAGACGCTCTTTGCCGATTACGCCAATAACCTGGCCTCGCCGTTGCGCGTGTATCCGCTCGCTGCGAAAGATTCCGCGATGAACTTTCCACTGGCAGACGATTACGCGTCACGCGCCGTCAAGCTGTACACCGCCGAAACGGGCCGCATCGACGTTCTCATGTATCGGATCACTGACCGGCGCCATGCCGACGCGATGATTTCGGCCGCGCAACGTGGCTTAATCGTCCGCGTGATCACTGAACCGAATGAGTACCGCGAACCAAACTACCTGTGGGATGCGTGGAACGTGGACCGGATGTACATGGCAGGCGTGCAGGTCAAGATGCGCGCGCATCAAGGGCTGAACCATGGAAAGCTCGTCCTCCTTTACAACCAGCTCATGTCGATCTTCGGCTCGTCGAACTGGACCACCGCATCCACCAGCTCCCAGCAGGAACACAACTTCTTCCTCAAGGACCAGGCGACGTTCGAGTACTTCCGGCAGCAGTTCGTGCGCAAGTGGAACAACAAGACCGGAAACATCGAGACAGCGTCGTTCACTCCGTTGCCGCCGGAGACGCCGGCCTATGCGGGACCCTCAAACGGCGTCAAGCAGCCGACGACCGGCATCAAGCTGGCCTGGAAGCCTGGATACTGGGCCCACAAGGCGGACGTGTACTTCGGCACCACGCCGGATCCGCCGCTCGTCGCCCGCGATGTGGCGGTCACGCCCAAATCAACGTCCTCATACGCCCTGCCCCCTCTCCTCCCGGGCCAGACGTATTACTGGCGCATCGTCAGCAAGACGATGGCGAATAAGACCAAGGCGGGAGCGATCTGGAGCTTCGGGACGTGATAACCGGCAAGTCCAGAGGCGGCGAGACTAATTGCAGGCAACGAGAGGCCTTTCCGTCGGCGCGTCTGATTTTCATTCCCAGACCGCACAGGCGTGCGATGGAACTGGTCTTGCTCACGTTGACGTCATGAGCGCTGACGTGGTCATCGGTCGGACCCTAGCCTGCTGCGTGCATCCCTCCGCTGCCTGGCGCCGCCTGCCGGCGTCGGGACGCGCCGTCCTCCTCGGCGCCTACTTCCTGGCCGGCTATGTGGGAGTCCTGGTGGTCCTCTTCGCCGGGCACGGCTAGCAGGTCGTCCGGCCTCACCGGCGCGGGTTGAGCACCACGCGCTGTCGGGTGCGGGCCGATTCCCTCGCCGCCTCGAGGATCTCCGTCGCGATCATGTTGTTGTCGAGCGACGACAGCGCGTTCGGTTTGCGCGCGCCGCGGACGACGGCAATCAGGTGTGAGATCGAATCGCGCTCGTCGGCCGGCCGTGCCTCCGGCGTCACCGAATGTTCGGGCTCGTTGGGCAGCGCGACGCGCAGACCGTTGCCCCCGGTTGCGATCGTAAATCCACGCTGGCCGTACACTTCCAGATCCTTCCGGTTCGACGGCCAGTTCCACGATGCCTGGATGATGCCCTGGGCGTTCGGATACTCCACGAGAATCGTCGCCTCGTCGTCCACCCGGGGATAGACCGCCGGCTGGAACTGCTGCGTGATGGCGGTGACGGAGACCGGACGCTGGTTGTCCATGAGCCACGTCATGAGGTTCGCGCCGTAGCATCCGAAGTCGTAGAGTGCGCCCCCGCCGTTCTTGACGGGATCAGAGAGCCACGACAGAAACTCCGGCTGAACATTGATGGCTTTCGGCCCCTGGTGCCCGTCCATTGCGACCATCTTGCGAATCTCTCCCGCTGACTTCTTCTCTTTCATCAGCGTCCAGACCGACCCAAGACTCGGGTACCAGGTCGTTTCGTAGTTCACGAACACGTTGACGCCGCCACGCTCCGCCGCGCGTTGGATGCGCCGCGCGTGCGCGTTGCTGACGGCGAGCGGCTTCTCCATCATCACGGGGATGTGCCGTGAGGCCGCGGCTTCGACGATGGCGGGATGGTCGTAGGTGTTGGTGAAAGAGGCAACCGCCTCTGGCTTCGTCCGGTCGAGCATCTCCGCCAAATCCGCGAACAGCGCCGCGTCCGGAATTTTGTACCGTTGGCCGTAATGCTGGAGCAGCACTTTGTCCGGGTCGAAGATGCCCACGATTTCGACGTCCCGGCGTCCCTGCGCGCCGCGCAGGAAGCCGCTGACGTGCCCATGGACCAGCCCCGCAATCGCCAGCCGCAGCGGCTTGGGCCCCGCGGGTTCCTGCGCGTGGGCGGGTACGAGCAGGCCCAGCATGCAGGCGACCGCCGATATGCGAAGCCAATGACGCATTCCTTCACCTCGTGGTTTATGCGGCGTGCTCAATCAGTTCCCGGCGTTCGAGTGATCTCTGGGCCGGCAGGCGCGCGCATCATACCACCCGGCGTGGTATCCTCCCCGCGGCCCGTTTCCTTCCTCTTTCGGAGACTCAGACGCGCGCCGGACCTTCATCCACCAGACGTCAGGTAACCGCACATCACGGAGCAGTGGTATGCCGATGAATCGAAGATATTTCTTGATGAGCACGGCGGTGATGACCGCGGGCGCCACCGTCCGCGGACTGGCAAGCCCGAACGAGACGGTGCGCGTCGGGGTCGTGGGATGCGGCGGCCGCGGCTCGAGTCACGTCAACGCCTGGTCAGGCCTGCCGAACGTGGAGGTCGTGGCGCTCTGCGACGTGGACGAGTCCCACATCGCGGACAAGCTGAAGACGCTCGCCGGCAAAGGCGCCAAGACGCCCGCGACCTACGTGGACATGCGGAAGATGCTCGAGGACAAGAGCATCGACGCGATCTCCATCGCGTCGCCCAACCACTGGCACACGCTGCAGACGATCTGGGCCGTGCAGGCGGGCAAGGACGTGTATGTCGAGAAGCCGTGCACGCACAACGTCTTCGAATCGCAGCAGATCGTCGGCGCGGCGCGCAAGTACGACCGGCTGGTGCAGCAAGGGAGCCAGAGCCGATCGTCACCGGCGCTCCAGGAAGCCGTTCAGCGGATGAAAGAGGGGGAGCTCGGCGAGGTCTACATGGCGCGCGGCTTGTGCTACAAGTGGCGCGATACGATTCACAAGACGCCGGTTTCGGCGGTGCCTGCCGGGGTTGATTACGATCTGTGGACCGGGCCGGCGCCGAAGCGCGAGTTTACGAAGAATCGCTTCCATTACAACTGGCACTGGTTCTGGGACACCGGCAACGGGGATCTCGGCAACCAGGGCATCCACGAAGTGGACATCGCGCGCTGGGGGCTGGGCGTCACGCATCCCACGAAGGTCAGCGCGATCGGCGGGAAGTTCATGTTCGACGACGACCAGGAGACTCCGAACACGATCTCGGCGAGCTACGAGTTCGACGTGGACGGCAAGAAGAAGATGATGACGTTCGAGGTGCGCCACTGGATTTCGCCGCACGAGGCGGGGATCAACGGCGAGAAGCCAGGCAACACGATCGGGAACCAGTTCTACGGCTCCAAGGGCTACCTGGTGATCGACAACTACAACAAGTACTACTCGTTCATGGGGAAAGACCAGACGCCTGGACCGGCGGCGACCAAGCGGGACGAGCACTGGGCGAACTTCATCGGCGCCCTCCGCAGCCGCAAGCGTCAGGACCTGACCGCGGAGGTCGAGGAAGGCGCGCTGTCGTGCAACCTGATGCACCTGGCGAACATCAGCTATCGCCTTGGGCGCACGCTGAACTGGGACGCCAAGACGATGACGGTCGTCAACGACCCGGAGGCGAACAAGATGCTGACGCGCGCCTACCGCGCCCCGTTTGTTGTTCCGAAGCAGGTCTAACCCGCGCGGAGCACCCAGGAAGACTCGCGCGCGGAGATCGCAGAGCACGCGGAGACGCCGATGCGTCAGTATTCCGCCCACGGAATCTTCAGGCTCCCAGGAAGCCACCGCTGTTTTCTCAGCGTCCCTCGGCGCTCTCTGCGCGAAATCCTACCTTGCACCGATCCGGCGTTGCCACTCCGCGTAGAACGCATCGGGCTGCACGTTGTGGGTGCTGAGCGCCTGGTCCACCGTGTGGCCGTTGCCCAGCATCTGCAGAAACGGTCCCAGGTTGACGCCGAGACGTTCGCACAACAGCTCGCCGGCCAGGAGGCTCTCGGCGTACGCGACGAGCGCGGTCGAGCCGTCGA
>JANNHC010000263.1:0-5573 GCA_031404215.1 Acidobacteriota bacterium | reverse complement strand
GGTCTTGCCGGTCTGTCGGTCGCCGATAATCAGCTCGCGCTGACCGCGCCCGATCGGCACCATCGCGTCAATCGCCTTGAGGCCGGTCTGCAGCGGCTCCTTGACCGGACTCCGATCGACAACGCCCGGAGCGATGCGTTCGATCGGCATGAACTGCTTCGACACGATCGGGCCCTTGCCATCGATCGCCTGGCCGAGCGCGTTCACAACGCGTCCCACGAGCTCTTCACCGACCGGCACGGAGATGATCCGGCCGGTACGTTTCACCGTGTCGCCCTCGCGAATCTCCGTGTACTCGCCGAGGAGCACCGCGCCGACGCTTTCCTCTTCAAGGTTGAGCGCGATGCCGTAGATGCCGTGTGGAAATTCGAGCATCTCGCCGGCCATCGTGTTCTCGACGCCATGCACGCGCGCGATGCCGTCGCCGATCGACACAATGGTGCCGACCTCCGCCACGTCCACGTCGACCGCATAGCTCCCGATCTGGTCGCGAATAATCTTGGAAATCTCTTCCGCTTTAATGTCCATGTTCTCTCTCGCCGCGTTTCCGCCCTGTACCCTGAGCCCTCTAGTACGTGCCCGATGCCAGCGCGTCCTTCATCTTCTCGAGTTGCCGGCTGACGCTGCCGTCGTACACCGTGCTTCCGATGCGCGTAATCGCGCCGCCGATGATCGATGGGTCGATGCGGCTCTCGATCTGCACCTGGCGGCCCGTGGCCTGCGCCAGCCCTTGCTGCAACGCCGCCACGCGATCCTCCGGCAGGGCGACCGCCGTAACGACCTCGGCCCTGATCACTTTCGCGTGCGCCATCAGCCGGTCCTGGTACGCGGCGGAGATATCGGGCAGCAGCACCAGCCGATCGCGATCGGCGAGCAGCGTCAGGAGCTTTTCGACGATGGGGGAGACGGAGCCGGCCCGCGCGAGCAACTGCTCCACCACGGCGCGCTTGCGCGCCGCCGGGATCGCGGGATTGGACAGGATCCGGGGCAACAACTCGTGGCCCGCGACGAGCGCGGCGAAGCCCGCCAGATCGCGGCCGGCCTGGTCGATGTCCGCTTCCTGCTGCGCGACGTCGAACAGCGCACGCGCGTAGCGAATGCCCGCCGCGCGGCTGGTCATCGCGCCGCCCTCAACTGCGACGCATAGCGGTCGACGAGGCGCAACTGATCCTCCGTCGTAATCGTCCGCCTGATCCGCTCCTCGGCGACTTTCACGGCGAGCCCTGCCGCATGCTCCGTCAGCTGGCGGCGCGCCACGCGAAGCCGCATGTCAATCTCGCGCCGGGTCTGTTCGATGAGGCGCGCGCGCTCGGCCGCCGCCGCCTGGGCGATGCGCGCCTGTTCCGCCACCACATCTTCGGCGCCCTGTGCCTGCAAGGCCGCGAGCTCTGCCGGCAGCGACTGCAGCTTGCGCTCGATGTTCGCGAGCTGCGCGGTCGCGGTGGCACGCATCTCGGCGGCAGTGACCAGATCCTGACGAATCTGCGCGGCGCGCGAGGCGAGGTAGGCGCGGATCGGCGTTTTCAGGAAATACACCAGCACGCCGGCAAGGATCGCAAAATTCGCGAGTTTCGCGACGGTCTGCAGGATGGTCTGCCCGTGCGCCTCCTCGCCCGCCGGGGGGGCTTCGTGCTGCGACGCGGCCAGGACGGCCGCCGGCGCCGCCGTCAGCAGGACGAGCGCCGCGGCAAGCAGGCAGGCGCGCACGCGGCGATACAGCAGGCGGCGGCAGTCGGATCTCATGTGCGGTGAATCAAGCATTGAACTCAGAAATGGCGTGACGTCAGGACGCCTTGCGGCCCAGGATGCGTTCAGCGACCGCGGCGCCAAGCGCGTCGGCATCGGCCGACAACCGGCGGCGGGCCTCGGCCGCCTCAGCCTGCAGCTGTGCGGACGCCGCGACGATCTCGGCGTCGGCCTCGGCCCGCGTGCGCGCCATGATGGCCGCGCGCTCGTCCATGGCCGTTCGGCGCATCTCGTCCATTTGCCGGTAGAGCTCGGCCCGCGCGTCTCCCGTCTTGCGGTCGAATTCCGCCGTCGCGTGACGCGCCTCGTTCGCCGACCGCTCCGCCAGCTCGCGCGCCGACGTGATCGCGCGCTGCCGCTCCTCCATGACACGCAGCAGCGGCTTGAACAGCAGGCGATCGAGCACGACGGTCAGGAGCAGGACGAAGAAGATGACCCAGATGACTGACAAATCCGGGAGCACGGGACCTCCGAAGTCGCGATGAGGCTCTCAAGTCGCGGATATTCGCGACGGACAAAACATCAATTTATACCATTCAGCCTCACGACATGGCAATGATCGGGGCAATTTGGCGCCACAGACAGGGGACCTGTCTGCGCTCGTCCGCAGCGAGTGCCGCGTCTGAAGAAGCTCGTCGGCCTTGGGCCAGCGCGGCATCACGCACGGCGGCCTCGTGGTTCACAGATGCCCAATATGCTCGCGCCTGTCGCCTTGCCGGGCCGGCGCGCCCCGGGACTTATGCCACGATCCACGGTGACGGGACACTAGATCACGAGGATGAGCGCCGAGGAGCGGGCGACCGCGCGGCCGACGCGCATGGCCGGCACGCCCGCGGCAACGAAGGCCGTCTCGAGCGCATCCGCCATCGAGTCTGACACGGCGACGAGAAGTCCGCCTGAGGTCTGCGGATCGTAGAGCAGGTCGACCAGGTCGTCGTCCACGCCGGGCGCGACACTGACACCCCCTCCGAAGTGCTCGCGATTGGTAAGAGCACCCCCGGGAATGTTCCCGCGAACGAGCGCGCGCGCGCCGTCCAGCAGCGGAATCCGGAGGGCCGCGATTTCGAGCGAGCAGTTGCTGGCCGCCGCCATTTCGGAGGCATGCCCGATGAACCCGAATCCCGTGATGTCGGTGCAGGCGTGCACCGCCCCGGCCGTCACACCCTCGAGCGCGACGGCCGCAGCCCGGTTGAGCACCGACATCGAGCGTGTGACCGCGTCGATCGCCTCCTGCGGCGCACGGCCGAATTTCAGGGCGGTCGAGATGACCCCGGTGCCAATTGCCTTGGTCAGGAACAGCGCGTCACCAGGTTGGGCGCCGCCGTTGGCCAGCACACGCGTGGGATCGACTTCTCCAGTGATGGCGTACCCGAACTTGATTTCCGGATCCTGCACCGTGTGACCACCGAGAAGCGCGACACCGGCCTCGCGCAACTTGTCGAGGCCGCCGGCGAAGATCTGCCGGAGGATGGCGGGGTCGGCGTCCTTGGGAAACGCGGCAATGGCCAGTGCGGTCAGCGGCCGGGCCCCCATCGCGTAGACGTCACTCAAGGCATTCGCGGCGGCGATCTGGCCGTAGGCAAACGGGTCGTCCACGATGGGCGTGAAAAAATCCACCGTCTGGACGAGCGCGCGGTTGCCGTCCAGCCTGTACACACCGGCATCGTCCGAGGTCCGATAGTCGATGAGGACCCGGTCGTCGTGGTGGACGGGCAAATCGCCCAGGACCTGGGCGAGCTCACCTGCGGCGAGCTTGCTCGCTCAACCGGCGCAGGAGGCGTAGTCGGTCAGTCGTCTTTTCATAAACTCCGTTCGCGGTCGCGTTCCGGCGCTGGCTTGCAGGCGCTCTTGTGTCGTGCCGAACTTCGTTAGAACCTATTTCCCGTCGGTCAGAGCTTCGAAGATTCGCTGGAGTTCCTCTTCGGAGGCGAAGTCGATCTCGATCCGCCCGCCCTTGCGCTTTCGTGCGATCCGGACACGGGAGCCGAGCGCGAACCGCAGGCGCTCTTCGGCGGCACGCGTATGCACGTCTTTTTCGACCGCCGTTTTCACCGGTGCGGGCTGGGTTCCCTTCCTCACGAGCGCTTCGGTTTCGCGCACCGACAGGTCTTTCGCCAGGACGTCTCGAGATACTCGCAGCTGCGAGGCTTCATCCGGCAACCCGAGAAGCGCCCGGGCATGCCCCATCGACAGTGCGCCCGATCCCACGTTCGCGCGCACTTCCTGCGGGAGTTTCAGCAGGCGCAGGTAATTCGCGACCGAGGATCGGTCCTTCCCTACGGCGTCGGCGATCTGTTCCTGCGTGAGGTGGTACTCGTCCGCGAGGCGCCGATACGCGTGTGCCTCCTCGAGCGGATTCAGGTCCTCGCGCTGGATGTTCTCGATCAGCGCAACCGCCAGGAGCCGCTCCTCGGGAATGTCGCGGACGACGACGGGGACTTTGAGGAGGCCGGCGCGCTGCGCCGCGCGCCATCGCCGTTCGCCGGCGATGATTTCGTATCCCCCCTCCACCCGGCGGACGACGATCGGCTGGATGATGCCGTTGGAACGGATCGAGCGGGCAAGATCCTCGATTTTTCCCTCGTCCATCGTCGTGCGCGGCTGGAATTTATTGGGCCGCAGCCGATCGCTGTCCACGTCGAGCGAGCGTTCGTTGACGGCGGGTGCGGGCGCGTCCGGAATGAGCGCCGAGAGACCTCGTCCGAGTGCGGGACGTTTTTCAACCATGGTGCTGCTCCGTGCCGGCTGGGGCAGAGGCGGCGTCCCGCGCGAGGACTTCGCGCGCGAGCGTCAGATAGGCTTCGGCGCCGCGGGACTTGACGTCGTAGAGAATCGCCGGCATGCCGTGGCTTGGCGCTTCACCGAGCCGGATGTTTCGAGGAATAACGGTGTCGTACACGCGCTCCTGAAAGAACGCGCGGATGTCGCGCGAGACCTGCTGCCCCAGGTTCGTGCGCTCGTCGTACATCGTCATCAGCACGCCGGCAATGTCGAGCGCGGGGTTGAATGCCGCCCGGACGCGGCGGACCGTGGCGACGAGGTCGGCGAGTCCTTCGAGCGCGAAGTATTCGCAGTTGAGCGGAATCAGGACCGCGTCGGCCGCGACGAGCGCATTCAGGGTGAGAAGGCCGAGCGATGGCGGGGTATCGATGAAGATGTAATCGAAATCCTGGCGCAGGCGGTCGAGCCGCGCGCGAAGGCGGTGTTCACGGTTCGGCATCGTCACCAGATCGATCTCCGCGCCGGTGAGGTTGCGGTCAGCCGGGATGAGCGCGAGTCCGGCGACGGCGGTGTTCAGCACGAAGGCCGAGGAGTCATCGACCTCTGAGGTGAGGGCCTGGTAGATCGTCCCTGCGGGCGTCGACTGTCCTTTGAGGCCCACCCCGCTCGTGAGGTTCGCCTGAGGGTCCATGTCTACGAGGAGCACCCGCTGCTCCGCCACGGCGAGGGAGGCCGCCAGGTTGATAGCGGTGGTTGTTTTGCCGACGCCTCCCTTTTGGTTGGCTATGGCGCGGACGAGAGCTGACATTTTAGGTCTAACGACAGAATTTTATTTATTGTTGTGAGATGAGTCATCGAAGAATACCACGACCTCAAAACCATGGGGCGGGCAAGAATGTTCCACGTGGAACACTCAGCGCATCTTCTGAAGAATCGTGATTCGACTCTGCAGTGACTCAACCAACGGGAATGTGCCGAACCATTGGAGGGGCGGCACGATTTCTGGTGCATCTGTCCCTCTGTTCAATATATAGAGAAAAATCAGCCCCCCCGGCTTCACAAATTCATGGAGCGTCAGTATAGTGCGGACTTCAACTAGGACCTCA
>JANNHC010000262.1:0-1607 GCA_031404215.1 Acidobacteriota bacterium | reverse complement strand
ACCGAGTACCTGGCCGCTCGAAAGACGACGTCGGTTTCGGGGATCACGAGCGTCGTGGTGGCCAGCGGTCGCACGCGGCTGGGGGTCCTCGGGATGACGCCGGCGGACATCGACGCGATCGAGCAGTCCGGCGAACCGAAGCGCCTGGTCACCGTCATCGCCCCGAGAAGTGGCGTGGTCGTGAACCGCGGCATCACGGTCGGCACCTCCGTGGACCCGTCGACGACGCTGCTCACGATTGCCGACCTGTCGCGCGTGTGGATTCTCGCCGAAGTGCCGGAGGCGAATATTCCGGCGGTGCGCGTCGGGGCGCGCGCGCAGCTCGACTTTCCGGCGTCCGGACGGGCGCCGTTCGCGGCCCGCATCGACTTCGTCTACCCGACGCTCTCCGAGCAGACGCGCACGCTGCGCGTCCGCTTCTCGGCGGCCAATCCCGGCGGCGGGCTCAGGCCGGGGCTCTACGGCACCGCCGCGTTTGAATCGGCTGGACAGGACGTCATCACCGTGCCGCGGGACGCGGTGGTTGACACCGGGTTGCAGCAGCACGTCTTTGTCGCCACCGGGGCCGCCACCGGCGATCGGTTCGAGCCGCGGGCGGTCACGCTCGGCGTGCAGTTGGCGGATCGCGTCGAGATCCGCGCCGGCCTGAAAGAGGGCGAACGGATCGTGGCCGCGGGCGTGTTCCTGCTGGACTCGGAAAGCCGGCTGCGCGCGACCGGCGGCGCCGGAGGGCACAGCGGCCATGGGGCATCGGCGACGCCCCGAGAACAACCACCCGCCCCGGTCCCAGCCCCGCACTCTGGGCATAGGCAGTAACGGTCATGGTCGAACGCATCATCGAATTCTCTGTTCGCCACCGGTGGCTGATGTTCGGGGCGGTGCTCGTGCTGGCGCTCTGGGCCGTCGATTCCGTCCGCAAGACGCCACTCGATGCCCTGCCCGACCTTTCCGATCCGCAAGTCATCGTCTACACCGAGTGGATGGGGCGCAGTCCCGATCTGGTCGAGGACCAGATCACGTATCCGCTCGTCCGCGCCCTGCAAAGTACTCCGGGTGTCGCGACGGTGCGTGGCTACTCGATGTTCGGCATGAGCTTCACTTACGTGATCTTCGGCGACGGCACCGACATCTACTGGGCGCGCACGCGGGTGCTCGAGCAGCTGGGGCGCGTGCAGCAATTGTTGCCGCCCGATGTCTCCCCCACACTCGGACCCGACGCCAGCGGAGTGGGGTGGGTCTACCAGTACGTCTTGAAGGACAGCAGCGGGCGGATGGACCTGGCGGAGCTGCGGGCGCTGCAGGATTTCACCGTGCGTCCCGCGATGCAGGCGGTCGCCGGCGTCGCGGAGGTCGCGTCCCTCGGCGGATTCGAGCGCCAGTACCAGATCGTGATCGACCCCGATCGGCTGGTGAGCTTCGGGCTCACGCTGACGGATGTCACCCGGTCGGTGCGCGACGCCAACGCGGAAGTGGGCGCCCGCGTGCTGGAGCTAGCCGGCCGGGAGTACGTGCTGCGAGGGCGAGGCTATGTCAAGACGCTCGCGGACCTCGAGCAGAGCGTGGTGAGCGTCGGGGCGGGCGGCACACCCGTCCGGCTCGGTGATGTG
>JANNHC010000261.1:0-6561 GCA_031404215.1 Acidobacteriota bacterium | reverse complement strand
GGGCTGACTGGCTCGATACCCGGTTCGCCACGTATGACATGATGAAACCGGCCGCATCTCGATCAACGTCTGTAATACGGGCACAGCCCACGGCAGCTCGGCGCCGCCTACATGCTCTGGCTGTATCAGCGGACGATGTTCGGCAGGATCGACAACCCGGCGAACGCCGCCCTGAAGGACCTGAACGGGCGCGAGATCGCGACGTTCGTGCCGCTCGTGGCGCTGGCCATCTGGATCGGCATCTACCCGGAGCCGGTCCTTCGCAGGCTCCAGTCCTCAGTCGGCCGCGTCGTCGTCCGCGTGAACTCGGTGTATGGCCCCGCCATCGCGCAGGCCGAAGCCGACTGTAACAGGCCGGCCGCCCCGGCGGTGATCCCAGGCGCGCCGGCCGGGTTGATGATGGCCCCGCCGTGCGAGACCCCTGCGGCAACCTCGGCGGCAGCGCCCGGCCAGGGGGGCCGCTGATGCCCGAGGGGTTTACCGCCCGCGACTTTTATTACCTGCTGCCGGAACTTGTCCTGACGGCGGGATCGGTGGTGTTGCTCGTGATCGTGGTCGTCCTCCCGCGGAGGCTGGACCGCTGGCTCTCGTGGTTCGCCATCGCCGTGATCGCCGGCGCCGCGCTGGCCCTTCCCGCGGCCGACGGCGTCAACGCCACGGTGGCGCGCGGACTTGTCGCCGTCGACGGGTTCGCCTTCTTCTTCAAGGTCCTGTTTCTCGCCGCGGCGGCGCTCACCGTGGCGATGTCGTCGCGATATCTCCGCATCGAAGGGGTGAGACCGGGCGAGTACTACTTCCTGGTTCTCGTGGCGACGCTCGGCATGATGGTCATGGCCGGCGGCATCGACCTCATCACCCTGTTCATCGGTCTCGAGACCATGGCGGTGCCGTTCTACATCCTGACCGGCTATATCCGCCCCAACCGTAAATCGAACGAAGCGGCCATCAAATACTTCGTCCTCGGCACCTTTTCGCTCGCGATCCTGCTCTACGGCATGTCGCTGCTGTACGGGCTCACAGGCACGACCCATCTGCGGACGATGGCGAGGACGCTCGTAGCGGGCGACGGGGGGCTGCTGCTGCCGCTCGCCGTCATACTGCTCGTGGCCGGCCTCGGCTTCAAGATCGCCGCCGTACCGTTTCACATGTGGACCCCGGACGTATACGAGGGAGCGCCGGCCCCGATTACTGCCTTCCTCTCGGTGGGCTCGAAGGCGGCGGCGTTCGCGATGCTGCTCCGCATCTTCGTCGAGGGCCTTCCCGCCTTCCGGGTGGAGGGCGTGGGCGTCGCGTGGGGGGAGCCGTACGGGTGGAGCGCCTTCTTCTACGTGCTCGCGATCATGACGATGACCCTCGGGAACATCGCGGCGCTGACCCAGGGCAATATCAAGCGGATGCTGGCGTATTCCTCCATCGCGCACGCCGGCTACGTCCTCATCGGGATCGTCGCCGGAACGCCGCGCGGGACCACGGCCGCGCTCGTGTACCTGATGATTTACGCGTTCATGCAGATGGGCGCCTTCGCGATCGTCGTGGCACTGCGGCGGGGCGGTGTCGCGGGGGACCAGCTGGAGGACCTGACGGGCCTGTCCACCACGAATCCGGCCGCCGCCGCGGCGATGCTCGTCTTCATGCTCTCGCTCGGCGGAATCCCGCCGACCGCCGGGTTCATGGGCAAGCTCTGGGTGTTCGGGGCTGCGATCGACGCCGGCTACGTGTGGCTGGCAATCGTCGGCGTCGCCAACAGTGCGCTGTCGCTCTACTACTACGTGCGTGTCGTCGTGCGCATGTGGTCGCCGGCATCCGAGGAGCAGGTCCCCTCGCTTCGGCTGTCGCCCGCGGTCGCGGCCGTTCTGATTGTCGCGGCGGCGGGCACGGTCGTGCTTGGCGTGTATCCGAATCTGCTGTTCGAGTTCGCGCAGGCGTCCGCGTCGACGCTCGGCGCTGCACCGGCACTCGGGCTACGATAGGCAGATGGACCCCGGCCCCCCGGCAGGCAAGCGCGGCTCGCTCGCGGACACGATGCGCACCGTCGGCGCGCTCAGCTCCGTCGGTATCTCGTTCGTGCTCGCGATCGCCATCGGCGTCGGCGCAGGGCTCGTGCTCGATCGATGGCTCGGCACCAAGCCCTGGTTCTTCTTCATCTTCTTCGGCTTCGGCTTCGTCGCAGGCATCCTCAACGTCTATCGCACCGCCGGAAGGTTCCTGAAATAAGGTGCACGACGACCTGATCCTCGGTCGCGTCCAGACAACGGCGATCGTCGTGTGCGTGTCGATGGCGGCGCTTGCGGCCGTCGTGTCGCGCGGCAGGCTCGGGCCCGCGATCGCGGTCGTGGCCGGCGGTGTGCTGGCCATGGTCAGCTACCGTCTGCTCGCCTCGAGCGCCGGCGATATCGTGGACGCCGTGGCGCTTCCACCCGGCGCCGCCCGCGCCGCCACGCCCCGCGTGCGTGCGATGATCGCGGGTAAACTCGTCGGCCGGTACGCTTTACTCGCTCTTCTGGCGTACGTTATGATTGCTCGTTTGCGCCTGCACCCGTTGGGGCTGCTGGTTGGCGCGTCCTCGGTCGTGGCGGCGATTGCCCTGGAAGCCGTCCGCTTTCTGTTGAAGAAGACACCCTAGCCGTAATGGAAAAGCTGGAGCACCCGCTCGTTGTCGTGGAATGGGTGAATGCCCTGCTCGGGCCGCTGGTCAAGGCGATTTTCGAGCCGATGGGCTTTCATTTCACGGGCCACGAGGTCATCCCGCCGTACCTCGTCATGGTGCTGTTGATCGTGGCGGGTCTCACAGTCCTGTCGCTCATCGTCCGGTCCAGGCTGAGCGTCGAGAATCCCGGCAGGCTTCAGATCGTGATGGAAGACGGGATCGGCGCGGTCATTGGGCTTCTGGAGGAGTGGATCGGACCGACCGGCCGCCGCTACCTGCCGCTCATCGCCACGCTCGGCATTTTCATCCTGTGCGGCAACTACATGGGACTGGTGCCCGGACTGATGGCGCCGACGAGCAGCATCAACGTCACGCTCGGCTGCGCCATCACGACGTGGGTGTACTACCACATCCAGGGCATCAAGGCGCAGGGCGCCTTCGCCTACATCAAGCACTTTGCCATGCCTCCCGGGTCACCCGCGGCGATGGCGCCGCTGATGTTCATTATCGAGATCATCAGCCACCTCTCGCGGGTCATGTCGCTGTCGCTGCGGCTGTTCGGAAACATCTTCGGCGAGGAGATGGTCATCCTGATTCTGTTCAGCATCGTTCCGTTCGTGGCGCCGCTGCCGATGATGCTGCTTGGGCTCGTCACGGGGGGTTTGCAGGCATTCATCTTCGTCCTGTTGTCGATCATCTACCTGCAGGGCGCCGTCGCGGTCGAACACCACGAAGACGAGCAGGGTCACCGCGCGCCGAGCGGGCACCAGGCGCCCGCGGCCGCATGATGGTCACACGGTGTCTTCATCCGTCAATCAAGTCGCAGTTGAGCATCCGGTGTTTTTTCAGAGGAGGCCTTGGTCGTGAGTAAACGTTCCGTTCTGACATTCGCACTCGTTGTGGCCGCGGGCGTATTCGCCCCGGTGTTCGCGCAGGAGCCCGCCGCGTCGGCCACCAGCAGCGAGGTCGCCAAGTGGTCGATTATCACGGCCGGCTTCGCGCTCGCCTTTGCCGCCGGCCTGGGCGCTCTTGCGCAGGGGCGCGGTGTCGCCGCTGCCGCCGAGGCGATTGCGCGGAACCCCGGCGCTGCCGGCGACATTCGTGGCGCGCTCATCCTGGGCCTCGTCCTCATCGAGTCCCTCGTGATCTACGTGCTGCTCATCTCGCTCATCCTGTTCTTCGTCGTGCCTTTCTAGGCACTACCAGGACGGGGCGGAGCCGGCCGATGGGGATCGCACCTCGTCGCCGGCTCCGCCATCCTCGTGACTTCTTCCCGATTTGCCCGCATCGACGCCCTCTTGCTCCTGATGACGCTCATCTGGGGCACCAACTACGCCATTGTCAAACACGCGTTCCGCTCGATCGATCCGCAGGCCTTCAACGCGGTACGGCTCATCATTTCGTCGGCCGTGTTCCTCGGCGTGATGGCGGCGATTCGCCGTCTGCCTGCGTCGCGGCGCCCGGATGGATCCCTCGCGGGCATCTTCTACACGCCCTCGCCGATCACGGCGCGTGACTGGGCCGGTTTCGCCGGGCTTGGTCTCGTCGGTCACTTCCTGTATCAGTACACGTTCGTTGCCGGCCTGGCGCGCACGAGCGTGTCGAACGCCGCGCTCATCGCGGCCGCGGCGCCGGTCCTGATCGCGTTGGCCACCGCCGTCAGGGGAGAAGAGCGCGTCGGCGTCGTGCACTGGACTGGCGCCCTGCTGTCGCTCGGCGGCATCTACATCGTGGTCGGTCGGGGATTGAGCGTTGGAGGCAGCACGCTTCGCGGCGATCTGACGATGTTTGTTGCCGTCTGCTGCTGGGCGATCTACACGATCGGATCGCGGCCGCTGATGACGCGCCACTCGCCGGTGGCCGTGACGGGGTTGTCGATGGTGATTGGCACGCTGCTTTACGTGCCCGCCGTGACCCCGCATCTTCGGGCCGTGGATTGGCGGGCTGTCGACCTCGCCACGTGGGCCGCCATCGTCTACTCGGCCCTGTTCGCGCTGTGCGTGGCTTACACCATCTGGTACGCCGCCGTGCGCGACATCGGGAGCGCCCGCACGTCGGTGTACTCGAACCTGGTGCCGCTCGTCGCGATGGCAACCGCGGTGGTGGCTCTTGGCGAGTCCCTGGACGTGCGCAGGATTAGTGGCGCAGCCGCCGTCCTTGTCGGCGTCGCGCTGACGCGTGTCAAGACGCTGAATCCGAATCCTGAGTGATTCTCGGTTCGCGCCGGATCTCTCGCGGTAGAACGCTGAGAGCGCCGCCCCGGATTCGAACCTGCTAAGATTGGGTATCCCCGTGAAGTCCCACTACTATTCACAGCACGCGGTGGCCCTTCGAGCTGAGCTTGGCGGCGCCATCTCGCGTGACCAGATGCGCGAGTTTCACCGGAAATCCGCGTTTCGGCACCTCGTGGTGGCGGCGCGTCAGTTCGGCATCCTCGCGCTCGCGACGTGGGGGCTCATTCATGTCGAAAACCCGCTCATCTGGATTCCGCTCGCACTGGTCCAGGGATTGACGATTTTCGATTTCACGATCCTCCTGCACGAGGTTGTGCACCACACGATTTTCGAGCGGAGGCGGCCGGTGGCCGAGCGGATTTTGGGGCTGTTGTACGCCATTCCCAGCGGGATCTCGGCGAGCCAGTTCACGCGGTGGCACCTCGATCACCACGCTGAGCTGGGGTCGGAAGAAGACGATCCGAAACGTCATCACCTGTCCCCAAAGGTGAACAAGCGCTGGTACAAACTGCTGTACTGCTCACCGGCGCTGTTCCCCATCTATTTCCGTGCCGCGCGGCGGGAGTCGGCGACGTATCCCGCGACCCTGCAGGGGACGATCGGCTGGGAACGTCAGGTGTCGCTTGCGGCGCACCTGACCGCCCTCGGCGCGCTGTGGTATCTGTTCGGGTTTTATGCGGCGCTTCGCACGAGCATCATCCCCGTGTTCTTCATTTTCCCGATCGCCTTTACGCTCAACCGGCTCGGGCAGCACTACGACATCGATCCAACGGATCCGGCCAAGTGGGGCACGCTGATGAAGGGACACTGGTTCTGGGACTTCGCATTCCTGAACTCGAACTACCACCTCGAACACCACTATTTCCCCGGCGTCCCGTTCTACCACCTGCCCAAGCTGCAACGTGCGCTCGTCCCCTTCTACGAGCGTAAGCACATGCGATGGCAGAGCTACGGCCGGCTCGTCTACGGCTGGCTCGTCGAGAACCACGCCCCCCACACCGACTGGAGCCGGAACATCCTCTAATCCTTAATCCTTAATCCCTAATCCCCTCAAATCCTTAATCCTTAATCCTTAATCCCGAATCGTGGATCACTTAATGCACGGGTTCCGGGGATGTTGACCCGCATTTTGTCGGGCGCTGACGATGAGCTGGTTCGCGAGGAGCGCCGCGTCCTGGCGAGGCTGCGCACGGCGTTGGCGCGTTTCGAGGCGGCGCCCGAGCATCAGCAGGCCCTGGCGCGATCAATCGAGCAGCTCGACGAGCTGTTTCTCCTGGTGATCGTCGGGGAGTTCAATTCGGGAAAGAGCGCGTTCATCAACGCGCTCGTCGGCAGCACGGTGGCGCAGGAAGGGGTGACGCCGACCACCGCACAGATCAACGTGCTGCAGTACGGCGACACGCTCGAGCGAACGGTCCGCGAAGCCAACCTGCACGTCATTACCGCGCCGGCCGAAATCCTCCGCGAGATCCACATTGTGGACACGCCAGGCACGAACGCGATTATCCGGGAGCACGAAGCCATCACCGCCGAGTTCGTGCCGAGGTCGGATCTGGTCCTCTTCGTCACGTCCGCCGATCGGCCGTTCACGGAAACTGAACGGGTGTTCCTCGAGCAGGTGCGCGGCTGGGGCAAGAAAGTTCTCGTCGTCATCAACAAGATCGACATCCTCGACGGAGA
>JANNHC010000260.1:0-2651 GCA_031404215.1 Acidobacteriota bacterium | reverse complement strand
GGAGTGCCCGCGCCCGGGGATCGCGGTCTTCCACCGGATGTTGGTGGTGTCGTCCCACTTCAGCGGCGCCTTCCCTCTCGCCATGCCGGTATTGAAGGGGCCGCGCCATTGTGGCCACTCGGGCGTGGCCGTCTGCGCTGCAGCGATCACCGCAGCCGACGTCATCAAGCACGCGATCAGGAGAGTCATCGATCGGTCCATCGTCGCGCAGGAATTGCGACAGTCCATGCCCGATTATATGGCACCGTCGTCGCCGCGCTGACGCGGCGTGGCGCCTCGTGAGGCACGCGCTCGGCAACCGCGATAGCATTGGGACCACAGCCGCGGCGGGCGCGCTTGCCTGCGCGCCATCACGGCTCCCGATCCATATGACCGAGTACGACACCACGCTCCCGTCCGGTGCCGATCCCAACCCGGCACCGATCGCCGACAGCGTCCTGCGCCAGCTCGATCCCAACACGATCCGCGTCGAGCGGACCGCGTCCTGGATCTTCACATCGGTTGTCGGCGTGTTCCTGCTGATCCAGCTCATCGTGAACCTGTTCGGCGGGCCGTGGCGCATCGCGATCGGCATGGCGCTGACGATCGGTGTCGGCGGATTCCTGGCATGGCTGTCCCACCGGTGGCCTGAGATCTCGTACCGGCACACGTTCTACCGCGTCGACCCACAGGGCATCGAGATTCGGCGCGGCGTGGTCTGGCGCCGGACTATCAACGTCCCGAAGTCGCGCGTGCAGCACACCGATGTGTCCCAGGGGCCGCTGCAGCGGACGTATGCGCTCGGCACGCTGGTCATCTACACGGCGGGCACCGATCACGCGAAGGTCGAGCTGCCCGGGCTGAGCCACGCGCGGGCGATGCGCATCCGCGATCACCTGCTCCCGTCCGGCGGCGACGATGCCGTCTGACGCGGCGCCCTCGTCTGCGAAACGACGACTGCATCCGTGGTCGGTGCTGTTCCTGCTGGCCGGGCAACTGCGGCAGTTCGCGCTGCCCGTGGTCATTGCGCTGGTGCTGGGCTCTCGGTCGCGCGAAACGGCGTGGCAGATCTACGCGCTGCCCGTCCTGATTCCCTACGCGCTTTTCGTCGTCGTCCGCTACCTGACCTTCAACTACACCTTCGGCGACGACGAGCTGGTGATTCGGTCCGGTTTGTTCTTCAAGAACGAGCGCCACGTGCCGTACTCGCGGATCCAGAACCTGGACGCGGTGCAGAACGCGATGCATCGGCTGTTCGGCGTGGTCGACGTCCGGGTCGACACGGGCAGCCGCGCGGAGGCGGATGCGACACTCAGCGTCGTCTCGTGGCCGGCGTACGAGGAGATGCGTCGGCGGGTGCTCGACGAGCGATCGGTCGCGCGCGGCACTGACGTCGCGGACGGGTCCGCCGCCCACACGATTCTGGCGCTGCGCCCCCGCGACCTCGCCGTTCTAGGCCTCGTCGAGAACCGGGCGGCGGTGCTGGTCGCCACCGTGGTCGGACTGCTTTGGGAAACGGGCATGCTCGAGCGCGCCGTCAGCCGCGTCGGCATCGACGTGGCCGGGCAGGGCGTCCTGCGTCGCCTGTTCATCTCGATCTTCCGCGATGGCACACTGCCCTTCGACGACATCCTCGGGGCGGGCGCCGCGATCGTGGGGCTGCTGATCGTGCTCCGGATCTTCTCCGTCATCTGGGTCATCGTGCGGTTGTACGGGTTCCGGCTGACGCTGGTCGGCGCCGATCTGCGGACCGAGTACGGCCTGCTCACACGCGTGTCGGCGACGGTGCCGCTGCACCGCATTCAGACGTTGACGGTCCGGCGCGGGCTCATTCACCGCTGGTTCGATCGGGCCTCGCTCAGGGTCGAAACGGCGGGGGGCCAGGCGGCGGGCGAGGCGGCAGGACAGTCGTCGCGGGGGCGCGAGTCGGTGGCGCCGATCATCAAGGAGCCGGAACTGCCCGCCCTGCTCCGCATCGTCCTGCCTGACCTCAGCCTGGGGGAACCGGTCTGGCACGGCCCGGCGGCGGGCGCGTTCGGCCGCGAGCTGCGTGCGCGGCTGGTGCTCGCGCTGATTGGCGCGCTGCTGTCGGCGTTCGTCCTGGGATGGTGGGCCGTCGCTGTCCTGGCATTCTTCATCGCGTGGGGCTGGATGAGCGCGCGCATCTACACCACGCACCTCAGCTGGGCGGTCATCGACGGCGCGGTGCTCTTCCGCACCGGATGGATGTGGCGGCACCTGACGGTCGCGCGCTTCAGCAAGGTGCAGGCCGTGTCGATGACGCAGTCGCCGTTCGATCGTCGGCATCGCATGGCGTCCGTGCGGGTCGACACGGCCGGCGCCGGCGACGCGTCACACCGCGTGGACATTCCGTATCTCCCGGTCGAGACGGCGACCGAGCTGTTTGGACAGCTCGGCACGGCGGCGGCCCGCACCGCGTTTCGCTGGTAGCACGAGGATGGCATTCGACCTGCTGGCGAAGGGGACCGATGAAGGATTGGCTGGGGGTCAGGGACATTTTCGACCCTGGCTGCTGACCGCGTGCTACCAGCGAAACGCCGTGCGGGCCGCCGCCGTGCCGAGCTGTCCGAACAGCTCGGTCGCCGTCTCGACCGGGAGATACGGAATATCCACGCGGTGTGACGCGTCGCCGGCGCCGGCCGTGTCGACCC
>JANNHC010000259.1:0-16960 GCA_031404215.1 Acidobacteriota bacterium | reverse complement strand
GAGGTTGTTGTAATCTCCTGCGCCCAGCCGAACGCTCGTCTCGAGCGAGTTGGCCGGTTGTCGGGTGACGATGTTGATCGTGCCGCCGACCGAGTTGCGCCCGTAGAGCGTCCCCTGCGGGCCCCGAAGGACCTCGACCCGTTCCACGTTCACAAAATCCATGAGCGCCATCGCGGGGCGTCCGAGATAGACGCCGTCGTGATGGACGGTGGAGCTGGGATCGTTGCCAATGACCGTGCTGTTCGTGCCGATGCCGCGGATGGTCACCTGCGCCGATCCGGGCTGCTGCGACATCGCGACCGACGGCACCATGGCGGCCAGGCCTTCGAGCGTGTGCACCCCCATCTGCTCGAGCGTCCTGCCGGGGAGCGCGGCAATCGCAAGGGGTGTCGACTGGATGTCGGTGACGCCGGTCTTCGTCGCGGTCACCGTCACTCGCTCCACCAACGAAGAAACGGCAAGCACGATATCGAGCGTCGCGGGACGGGCATCGATGTCGACCTCGGTGGCGCGGGATTGGAAGCCCGCGAGTGAGGCCTCAACCATGTAACGCATTGCCGTCAGCGCGTTGACCTCGTATCTGCCCTGCTCGTTCGTGACGACCGTTCTCGGACCCGCCAGAGATCTTCCGGTAACGGTGACCGTGACACCTGGCAAGACGCCGCCGGACGTGTCCCGGACGACGCCGGCGAGCTGGCCCGCCGGCTGAGCCTGCGATGGCGCCTCGCTAAACGCGAGCAGACAGCCGGCACACAGGAAAGTCTGGAGCATGTAGCCTCAGCCGACTGGAACCATTGCCTCTGAGCCTTCGACGGCGGCAGGACCGTCTTGAGCGCAGCTTCCAGCTCCGACCGGGCTTGAAGCCGAACGGCCCCGGCTTGCTCTTGTAGGCGACGCTGCCGGCCTTGGCCATCAATCCAAAGGCTCTCTCTGGACCAGAGCGTAGCATGGAGCTCGCCGCCTCGCGCGCAGGCGGCGGGCCGCGTCGTCAGGAGGGGCTCAGACTCTCGTCGACACTTTCCAGCAGCGTATTGATGCTCGCGACCATTGTGTCTGATGGTCGGTCTTTGCCTTTGACCTCGACCGTCGGAATATCCAGCGGCTGCGCTAGAATCGACCTGATGTCCTTGGCAAGCCGGTGTCTCGTGTTCGCGCTCGCTGGCACAGCGTGGGGCGCTGGCGGCGGTCTGAGCGCCCGTCCAGTCCAGGACATCGACTACGAGGGTCTGTATGCGAAGGGGATGACGTTCGCGGCGTTCCTCGAGAATGCCCGTGCGAAGCGCGACGAATGGCGCGCGAACTACAACGACGCGACAGTCTCTCCCGATTTGATCACCCGGATGCGCGCGCTGCCTTCGAAGCGGCGCCTGTTGGTCGTTGCCGAAGACTGGTGCTCCGATTCGGCGAACACCATTCCCTACGTCGCGCGGCTTGTTGACGGGGCGCCCGAGCGCCTCGAGCTGCGAGTGATCAATACTGAGCGCGGTAAGGCCCTCATGGAGGCGAATCGAACGCCGGACGGCCGGACCGCGACCCCGGTCGTTGTCATCCTCGCCGACGATGGACGTATGGTCGGCGCCTGGACGGAACGCCCTTCGTCAACCCAAGCCTGGTTTATCGAGAAACAGAAGACGACTATGCAGAAACCGCTGCACGAAGAGCTGATGACGTGGTACGCGAAAGACGCGGGCAAGACCACGGTGGCTGAAATCGCCGACATCCTGGCCCGCTGACGTGGTGTACGCCGCCGCGCTCACGCTTCACGCCTGGTTGAGATGGCTGGTGATCCTGGCCGGGCTCCTCGCGTTTGGCCGTGCCGCATCAGGCGCGTCGGGCCGCAAGCCCTGGACCCCCGCCGACGATCGCGCCGGGTTCTGGTTCGTGGCGGCGGTCGACGTTCAGCTGCTGCTCGGCCTTCTTCTCTACGCGTTCCTCAGTCCCGTCACGCATCAGGCGTTTGGGGACTTTGGCGCCGCGATGAAGGATTCCGGCCAGCGTTTCTGGGCTGTCGAGCACGCGTTCGGCATGTTGATTGGAGTGGTGTTGACGCATATCGGCCGCGTCCGGGCGCGAAGGGCTGATTCGCTCCGGCGGCACAAGGTTGCCGCGATCTTTTTCGGCTTGGCGCTGGCCGTCATTCTGGCCTCGATTCCCTGGCCGGGCACGCCAAACGGCCGTCCGCTTCTGAGGTGGTAGATGCGAGTCTTGTCTGTCTTGCCGTTCACGGCCTGCGCGGCGCTGATGCTGCAGTCCTCTGGAGGTGCGGCGGCGAGGCGACCGATGGCGACTGACGATCTGCTGGCGGCGGTCCGCGTGACCGACCCGCAGCTGTCACCGGACGGGTCCCGCGTGGCCTTTGTTCGCACCACCACGGACGTAAAGACGGGCAAGCGCAACGCCGACATCTGGAGCGTGCCGGCTGACGGGTCGTCGGCGCCAGCAGAAGCCATCGGCGGCGATACGAGCGACAACAGCCCGAGATTCTCTCCGGACGGGCGTCGGCTGGCGTTCATCTCCTCGCGTGACGGTACTCCACAGGTGTATCTGTCGGACGAGGCCGGCCGTAGTATTCGAAAACTCACCAGCCTCGCGATGGGCGTCCAGGCGCCACTCGTGTTTTCCGGTGATGGATCGCGTGTCGCGTTCGTGTCCGACGTCTATCCCGAGTGTGCCGACGAAGCCTGCAACAAGCGGACGAGCGAGGAGGCGGCCAGGAATCCCGTCAAGGTACACAGGTTGACTCGATTGCTGTACCGCCACTGGGACGAGTGGCGCGAGAACATCCGTCATCACGTGTTTGTCGCCGACGTGTCGAGCGGGCGTACGGTGGACGTGACGCCCGGAGATTTCGATTCTCCTCCCGGACAGCAGGAGGACGGCGCGATCGCGTTCTCGCCGGACGGCCGCGAGGTCGCATTCGCGTCCAACCGGGAAGGCGGGGATCGCGAGGCATGGACCACGAACCACGACATCTGGGTCGGGTCGTCGTCGGGCGGCGCGGCAAAGAAGCTCACGACGAACCCGGCGTCGGATCTGCAGCCGGTCTTTTCGCTGGACGGACGGACGGTGTTCGTGCGGGCGCAGCGTCGTGCCGGGTTTGAGTCGGATCGCTGGTACCTCGACGCCTACGATCGATCGACCGGCGCGAGGCGGACGGTCTTTCTGTCGCCCGACATTTCCGTTGGTGATTATTCGCTCTCACCCGACGGCGGGTCGATCTGGTTTACGGCCGGGCAACAGGGCCGACAGGATCTCTTCACGGTTCCGAGCGCGGGCGGTACGCCGGTGCGCGTCCTGCAAGGCGGATCGATCTCCGCCGCGCGTCCTGGCGCCGGCTTCGCGGTGTTCTCGAAATCCACGTTGACGGCGCCGGCCGAAATCTTTCGCGTGTCAGCCGACGGCAAGAACATACGTCCGCTGACCCACGAGAACGCGACATGGCTCAAGGACGTGGGGTTCTCGGAGCCTGAAAGCCTGACCGCCGTCACGCCCCAGGGACAGAAGATTCAGTACTGGTTGATCAAGCCACCGGATTTCGACGCGTCGAAAACGTATCCGGTCGTGTTTCTCATTCATGGCGGGCCGCAGGGCGCGTGGGAGGATGCCTGGTCATCGCGCTGGAATCCGTCGCTCTGGGCCGCGCAAGGCTGGGTGATCGCCGCACCGAACCCACGCGGCTCGACCGGGTTCGGCCAGGCGTTCGTCGATCAAATCAGCGGCGACTGGGGCGGCAAGGTCATGACGGACATCGACGCGGTGGTCGCCGCGGTTTCGAAGATGCCGTTCACCGATTCCTCGCGCATGGGGATCGCCGGGGCGAGTTATGGCGGCTATGCGGTCAACTGGATGCTCGGACACACGAACCGGTTCAAGGCCGCCGTGACGCACGACGGCGTCTTCAACCTCGAGTCGATGAGCATGGCGACCGAGGAACTGTGGTTCACCGACTGGGACCTCGGCGGCCAGCCGTGGAGTCCGAAAGCTCGCGCGCAGTTTGCGAAGTGGTCACCGCACCTGTACGCGCACAACATCAGGACCCCGACGCTCATCATCACCAACGAGCTGGATTTCCGCGTCCCGGTTGACCAGGGTCTCCAGATGTTCACCGTCCTTCGACGAAACGGCGTGCCGAGCGAAGCCCTCGTCTTTCCCGACGAAGGCCACTGGGTGCTGAAGGCGCTCAACAGCCGGACCTGGCACGAGGCCGTATTCGGCTGGATGAAGAAATACCTCCACTAATCGCTGAATTGCAACTCGACCTCCCTTTTCTTCGTGCGCCTGCGCCCGAACAGCCGAGGCTTCCGCCTTCGATCGACTTTGTCCGCATGCCGCGCGCGCGGCGGTACGTGATTCGCGTACGGCCCGACGGCAGCGTCCGCGTGACCGTTCCCCGCGGCGGTTCCCGCCTCGAAGCCGCGCGCTTTCTCGAGAAGCATACCGCCTGGATCGTGCAGCAACGGAGACGGCTGCAGGCCGCGCTCGTCACGCACGCATGGACGGACGGTGCGACGATGCTGCTCGGTGGCGAGTCCGTCGTCATCCGAGTGGTCGAAGAAGCCGGGCGCCGAACCGTCCACTATGGTGCGCGATCGATCGCCATTCCCGCCGGCGCCTTCGATGTCCGGTCCCCCATTCACGCCGACCTTCGGCTGCTCGCGCACGAAGAGCTTGGCCCGCGGTTGCGTGAGCTCGCCGCGGCGCATCAACTGACCATTGCCGGATTCACCATCCGCAACCAGCGGTCACGATGGGGATCGTGCTCGGCGAGCGGGCGGATCGCGCTGAACTATCGGCTCGTGCAGATGCCGCCACCCGTCCGCGACTACGTGCTCATCCACGAGTTGATGCATCTCAGGCAGCAGAATCACTCCCGGCGATTCTGGCGTCTGGTCGAGTCCGCCTGCCCTGATTTTCGGAACGCCGAGCGCTGGCTGAAGACACATGGACGCGGACTGCTGTGAAGCTGCTTGGAACTCGCTGCACCGTCCGCGCATGGCGAATGGACGACGCGGAGTCTCTAGCGCGGCATGCGAACAGCATCAGTATCGCGCGGCAATTGCGCGACCGATTTCCGTTTCCATACACGCAAGCAAACGCGATCGCGTTTCTCAAAGCCGCAACGTCCGCGGCCGAACTCTCCAACATGGCGATAGAAGTCAACGGCGAGGCCGCCGGTGCCATCGGGTACGTGCCCGGCATTGACGTCGAACGGTACTCCGCCGAAATCGGCTATTGGCTCGGCGAATCGTATTGGGGCCGTGGCATCGTGACCGAAGCGCTCGTGCTCGCCACCGACCACGTGTTTGCCAGCGTCAACCTGCTGCGCCTGTTCGCGCTCCCGTTTGCAGACAACGCGGGCTCGATCCGGGTGCTGGAGAAGGCGGGCTACGTGCGCGAGGCCGTTCTCCGATCGAGCAGCGTCAAGGACGGAAAGCCTCGAGACCAGGCGCTCTACGCGAAGGTCAACGGCGCCTGGCGCGGCGGCATCGGCTAGACGGCTCGACGATCCTTCCTGCCTTTGACGCAGATTGCAGGCCGACGATTGCCGCGTGCGATAATTGCCTCGTGGACAAGCGCGCGGCTGAGCGGCGGGCACGAATGACGACTACGCGCCACGAGTCTGCAGTCGAGGCCGACACGCACGACCGGGCCTGCTGGCAGCGGATGCCCCCGGCCGAACGCATCCTTCAGGTCTGGAAACTGAGCCAGGAACAATGGCGCTTGCGCGAGGGGCGGACCGATGAATCCGGACTTTGTCGATCTGTTGCGAGCGTTCGCCGCCGCTGACGTCCGGTTCCTGGTCGTGGGCGCGTACGCGCTCGCCCTCCACGGCCGCCCGCGCGCGACGGGCGACCTCGACATCTGGGTCGAAGCCAGGCCGGCGAATGCCCCGCGCGTCATGCGCGCGCTTGCGGCCTTCGGCGCCCCGCTCCTCGACGTGTCAGAGGCGGACTTCGCCCGCGAGGGCATCGTCTACCAGATCGGACTTCCCCCCGGCCGGATCGACATCCTGACGCAGTTGACAGGGCTCGCGTTCGACGACGCCTGGCCAGATCGAGCCCGCGGCCGCTTCGGCGATCTCGAGGTCGACTTCATCGGCCGCGATGCCTTCATCCGCAACAAGAGAGCCACCGGACGCCTCAGGGATCTCGGGGACATCGAGAACCTGTAGCCCACAATCCAGTCAACCGTGGATGGACGGTGACCTACACTCCGCGCGACTCGTTCGCGGGAACTGATCTCGCCGCGGTGCACTTCCGGCGCCTGACATGACATCCTTGCAGCGGATGCCGCTACCCATCGCGCTTCGGGCGCTCCGCTCGCGCAACTACCGGCTCTTTGTCGCCGGGCAACTGATTTCCCTCATCGGTACCTGGATGCAGATGGTCGCGCAGTCCTGGCTCATTTACAGGGTGACAGGTTCCGCCGCCCTGCTGGGATTGATCGGGTTCGCCGGGCAGATTCCCGTGTTCGTGCTGGCGCCCCTCGGCGGTGTCATCGCGGACCGCGTGAACCGCCATCACGTGCTGATCGCGACCCAGTCCATGATGATGGGGCTTGCCCTCATCCTGGCGGCCCTCACGCTTGGCGACTACGTGAGGGTCTGGCACCTCTTCGTGCTGGCGTCGCTCCTCGGCATCGCGAACGCGTTCGACATCCCGGCGCGGCAGGCATTTTTGGTCGAAATGGTGGACCGCGAGGACATCATCAACGCGATTGCGCTCAATTCCTCCATGCTCAACGGCGCGCGCGTCGTGGGCCCTGCCGTCGCCGGCCTCGTCGTCGCGGCGGTGGGAGAGGGCTGGTGTTTCCTTCTAAACGGGATCAGCTACGTGGCCGTGATCGGTGCGCTGCTCATGATGCGGATTGCCGTACACGCTCCCAAGTCGGTGCACGCGTCAGCGTGGGACAGCGTGGTGGAGGGGTTCTCCTACTCGTGGCACACCAAGCCCGTTCGGGCGTTGCTGCTGCTGCTCGGCCTGATCAGCCTGATGGGGATGCCGTACAGCGTGCTCATGCCGATCGTCGCGGATCGCATCCTCGATGGCGGTCCGAATGCCTACGGGCTCCTCATGTCCGCCTCCGGAGTGGGCGCGCTGGCAGGCGCGGCCACCCTGACCCTGCGGCGCCACATCCGCGGACTCGGTGTCTGGGTGGCGGCCTCGGCGATTGGGTTCGGCGTCAGCCTGATCGCGTTCTCGTTCTCGCGATCGCTCTGGCTGTCCGCCGTTCTGCTCGTTCCGGCCGGCTTCTTCATGATGGTTGAAATGGCCGCGTCGAACACGCTCATTCAATCGATGATTCCGGATCGGCTCCGCGGACGCGTCATGGCGGTGTATTCGATGATGTTCATGGGGATGGCGCCCCTCGGGGCGCTCGTCGCGGGGGCCGTCGCCGCGCCGCTCGGGGCGCCGGAAACCATCGCGATCGGCGGCGCGGTCTGCATTGCCGGCGGCCTGATCTTCGGCGCTGGCCTCCCGCGGCTGCGGGGCCGGGCCCGGGAGCTGATTCTGGCGCAGCAGGTGGCGGCGGGCGCCCCTCCGGACGAAGCTTCGCCCTTGCAGGAGTAACGACGTATATTATTAATCCCGTGGAATATCTCCTCAAACAGTACGCGCTCCAGCAGGGAGCGCTCGAAATCCAGTACATCGAGGAGTTCTTCCTCGACTTTCCGCGCAAGAAGACTGCGTCGGAGGTCATTCAGCGGCTTTCGGACCGCGACCACCAGATTCTGATGGCGGAGGCGGCGCTGCCTGACGACCCGGGCATGGTCGTGCCCGTGTCGTTCAAGGTTTCCCACGAGCTGCGCGCGCAGGAGCGGGACCCCAAGCTTGCCGACCTCGTCGCGTCGCTCGAGGACGTCGTCGCCTTCGAGGGCCGCCGGGTCCTGTACCAATGGATTGGCGGCACGCGGAGCGACTGGCGCGGCCAGGGGCACTTCCGCGCCCTCACCGAGGAACAGGAAGTCTGGGCGCTCGCCAACGGGTTCGACGAAATCATCGTCAAGACCAAGAACCGGTTCTACGAGATGCGCAGCACCCTCGCCCAGCTGCAGTTCGACGTCGTCCGGTTCGTGCAACATCCCTACGAGCCGGGTGAGTCGAAGGTGTTTCTGAGCAAGCGCCTCGGACAGCACGTGATCGATCGACACCGGAGCCGCCGCTCGGTCGTCCGCACCGAATAGCGAAGAGCGATTGGCGTTCGACATTGCCGACGCCCGTGTCCGGATTCCGATCGCGGACGGCGTGGACTCGCTCAACGTCGTCGTGGCGGCGGGCATTGCGCTCGCGGCGCTGTCGTAGCCACGCACGGCGCGCGCTCAGCGCGCGATCTTTTTCAGCATCGCGGTTGCGCGATCGACATCGGACGTCAATTTATTGACCGCGTTCGAGACGATGGGGACAAAGGAGCGTGCCTCGTCCCATTGGCCCTGCTCGATGCCCTCGCGAATCCCCGGGAGTGTCTTCACACCGTACCCGGTATAGAGGCCAGGGGCGTAGGCCAGGTGCTTGAACCACTCGCGCCTGGGGAGTCCAGCCTCGTGCCGAAAGGCGCGCTCGGTCAAGAACAGCGTCTTGTTCAGCTCGGTGAGTTGCGCGCGCATGCGCACGACGTCGGCTTCGTTCAGCCGATCGAGCCGCGCAAGCGCCTTCTCATAATCGTCCGCGCCGGATGCCAGCTTGGCGAGCGCGGTCCGAAGCCCGGCGAAATCCATCTTCGCATCAACGCCTGGCATTTTTGCAATCTCGTCCACGTACGTGGCCAGCGTGGCTGCCGCGCCGCGGAACTCAAATGGCAGGACGTCGGCATCCGCGAGCCGGAGCAACGCGGTTCCAATCACGCGCGAGAGAGCCGCGGTGTGGGTGAAATCACCGTCAGAGAAATGTGTGAACCAGTAGTACGAATCGTAGACGGAGTGGTAGACGCCCCCGCCCCCGTCTCCGCCGAATCCCAGGTCGAGCGAGGCGACCTGGAGGAAATCGAGGAACACCGTGTAGTCGGAACCTGACCCGAGCGCCTCGATCGGAATGTCCCGGCGTGCGTTGATGGCGGCCCGTGCGACGTCATTCGCGGCCTGCTCCAGCATTCGGAAGCGCCTGGCCTCGGACACACTCTTTCCGCTTCGGCGTGGGTCGGGCACGTCCCGAGCCACCTCGTTGATGAAGGCCTGGAGGGAGTGCGATCCGCTCATCGACAGCCAGCCTTTACCCGTGCTGTCGCTGTTGATATATGCGACCGCCTTCCGTGCCAGCTCCTCGCGATGCTTCTCCGCCCATTCCGTCGAGCCGAGGAGTCCCCACTCCTCACCATCCCACGACGCAATCACGATCGTCCGCCGGGGCTTCCATCCCGTCTTCAGCAGTTCGGCCAACCCGCGCGCGGTTTCCATGAGCGCCACATTTCCGCTCGTGGGATCGGAGGCGCCGTTCACCCAGGCGTCGTGGTGATTCCCGTGGATGATCCACTGATCGGGAAACTCTGTGCCATCGATGCGCACGATGACGTTGTAGAGCGGCCGGACCTGCCAGTCGAAGGCGAGCTTGAGATGCACCTTCGCCGGTCCCGGCCCCACGTGATACGTGAGGGGTAGCGATCCGCGCCACGATTCCGGCACGACCGGCCCCTTCAACTGTCTCAAAAGCGGCAGTGCGTCGTCGTACGAGATCGGGAGCACCGGAATCTTCAGGAGCGTCTTCGACTCGCCGCGATCGAGCCGGCGCCCACCCGGTTCGGATGGCCACCCGGGGGTGAGTGGATCCCCGGGGTGAATAGGCATGTCCATCACGCTCCCGCGCTGAACCCCGGTGCTGGGCCGCCAGGCGCCGCCGGCGTAGACGTCTCCCTGAAAGAACCCATCGTCGCGCGGGTCGGAGTAGATGATGCAGCCGATCGCCCCGTGCTCCCAGGCGACCTTCGGCTTGATCCCTCGCCAGCTCCGTCCGTACCGGGCGATGACGATCTTGCCCTTCACGTCCGCGCCAAGTTTGGCAAGCTGCTCGTAGTCCTCAGGGGTGCCGTAGTTCACGTACACGAGATCAGCCGTTACGTCGCCGTCCGCCGAATAGGCGTTGAACGTGGGGAGTTGATCCTGATCTCCGGAATCCGGATCGGCGGCCACGACCGGTTCCTTCAGCGCCGCCACGTACCGCTCTGGCGCCACGAGCTCGACGATCCGCTCTGTGGGAAACGGCATCAGCGCTTCGGACTGCTCGATTGTCGCGTTCAGCCCCCACGATTTGAACTTCGCGAGCAGGTACTCGGCCACCTTGCGGCTGCCTGGCCCCCCGGCATGATGTGGTTCCGCCGTAATCGTCTTCATGTATTCGCGAAGGTTGTCAGGAGCCGGTACGCCCTGAAAACGGCGTTCCCGTTCGCGCTGTGCCGCGGCGCCTGCGATCGTGAAGCCGCGAATGCCCTGCGCCTGCTGCGACTGCGCGGCCGGGGGAACGAGAAGAAAGAAGGCGACGGCGATGGCGATTCTGCGCAAGGACGAAATCCTCCAGCCGCTCACGCGTATGCGGCGCCGACCATGATCTTGCGGATCCGCAACCACGGCGATCCGTGCGAGATGCTGTTGATTTGGGTGGGCTGGCCCTTCGCGTCACCGCTGGTCCCGAACATCTGCCACGACTCCTTACCGGAGATCGCGTCGAGATTTCCCCAGAAGTCGGTCGTGATCGCGTTGTACGTGACGTTGGTCACCATCCGGGTGCGCTTGCCGTTCTTGATCTCCCAGAACGCGTTGCCTCCGAACTGCCCGTTATAGCGCTGCTGATCGATTGAATAGCTGCCCCGCCCATCGATGAGGACGCCGTTCTTCGTGTCGGCAATGATCTGTTCCGGCGTCGGAGATCCGGCGGGGCCCGGCTCGACGTGCACGTTGGGCATCCGCAGAAACGGATAGTCGCGCCACGACCCGGCCGACGTGCACCCTCGGCTTGCTTTTTCATTGATGAAGTGCGCCGACTCTCGGTTCGTCTGCAATCCGACCAGGATGCCCTCGCGGACGATGGGGAACTGCGTTGTCTTGACGCCGTCGTCGTCGTACCCGATTGTGGCGACACCGGCCGGGATCGTGCGGTCGGCCGTGACGTTGAACAGCCGGGATCCGTACTTGAGCCTGCCGATGTCGGACACCTTCACAAAACTCGTGCCGGCATAGTTGGCCTCGTAGCCCATGATGCGATCGAGCTCGGTCGCGTGCGCGACGATCTCGTGAATCGTCAGCATCGCGTGCGACGGTGTCAGCACGAGATCCTTGATCCCCATGTCAACGCGCCTGGCCGTGCAGAACTCGACCGCCTCGGACGCGATGCGCTCGGCGTTCTCCACCATGCCGGCCGCTTCGGCGATTTCCCAGCCGCCAGTGCCCGGCACGCCGGGGAACGTGCGCGTCCGTGTCTCTCCGTCCTTGCGCGCCGTCACCGAGAACTGCGGCGCCGTGGTGAACACTTCCTGCTCGATGTACGAGCCTTCGCTCGAGGCGAAGTACTTCCACTCGGCCTCGATCTGAACGGACGCGTTGACCGTCAGGACGTCCTTGTTCTTGATCGCCAGGTCCACAACCTGCTGCACGAGCGCCTGTTTCTCTTCCTGCGGCACCGTCGCGGGGTTTTTCCTCATCGGGGTCGCCCAGTATTCCGTGTAGGCGGCCACCGGCGCGAGGACGACGTCGGTTTTCTTGGCGATCGCGCTAACCTTGGCGATCTCGGCCGCCAACAGCGTGATGCGCCGGATTTCGTCCTCGCTGACGATCGGACTGCTGGCAAATCCCCAGACGCCGCTGTGAATGACGCGCACCCCGAAGCCGGCAGCGTCCCGGCTGCCGGCCCCCGCGCCGGCGTTGCCGCCGAATCCCCCGCGCCCGCCACCCCGGCCGCCACCGCCCCGTCCACCACCCCGGCCGCCGAAGGCGTTGAGCGCCTCGGCGTCCGAGTTGTTGCTCGCGTTGGCGCTGACGTTGCTGCTCGAGCTTCGAGTAAACCGGATGTCGGCGTACGAACAGCCTGCGCGCTTCGCCTCGATCAGCGCGATGTCAGACAGTCCCTTGAACGCGGATTCGGTCACGCGCGCGCTTGGAGACTGTGCGATGAGCTCGGCGATGGCGTCGCTTGCCGCGACGGCCATCCCGGACAGCGCCATTGTTTTCACGAAATCGCGTCGTTTCATCGCTTCATCTTCCTGCGTGCGCCTTCCGTCTTCGCGCGGAAGGTCTCAGATCGCTGGCGACACCGATGTCATCAGGAAGTCTTCAATCCGTATCGTCGGCACGAGCGCCGTTCCAGACCCGTCATACGATTCGCCGGTGTGAATCGGCAGGGCTTTGCCCACGGCCGTCACGTTGTTGAAACCGACGATCGGCGACATATTCCATCGGAAGTTTTGAACGGGTCCGACGATTTCGCCGTTCTCGATCAAGAACAAGCCGTCCCTGGTCATCCCGGTGTGGAGCAGCGTTTCCTGGTCCACCGAACGGATGTACCAGAAGAACGAGCACAGCAGTCCCCGCCGGGTGGACCTGATGATGTCTTCGTCACTGGCGTTCGTGCCTTCCAGCACGAGGCTGTCGAATGGGGATGTCGGCGTGATCGGCTTCTTCTGACGCGTGGCCCACTGGCGATCGTAGGCCAGCGTCTTGAGCACGCCCTTCTCCACCCACGTCGTCGGACGCGCCGCGAGACCATCGACGCCGATCGGCGACTGCCGCAGGATCTGGTTCCCGATGTCGCTCTTGATCGTAATGTTGCTGCCGAAGACTCTTTCCCCGAGCTTGGTCGTTCCAGGATCCTTCGCGCTGAAGTAGGTGCGCGTGAGCGGGTTTTCGGCGGAGCGCGCGGTGAAGAGACCCATCATGAGCGACAGGAAGCGAGCCGCCGGCCTCGGCTCGAGAATCACCGTATATCGGCCGGGCTCGAGCGCTTTCGGCCTACGGCTTCGCAGGGCCTTGTTCGCCGCGACCTCCGTCAGATGCGCCGCGTCGATGAGGCTGACGTCCTTGACGCCGGTAATTCCCGCCCACCCCGAACCTCCGGCATCGGGCGTCCGGCACGTCAGCACGAATCCCGCCTCCGCGTACTGGTAGTACGCGAACAGCCCCTTCGAGTTGGCGTTGCAGGTGGTCTGATACACCTTCGGGATGTAGCCCGAGCCGCGGACGCCCTTCTTGTCCGCGACGTCGATGCTCTGCTTGACCATCCGGGCACGCTCGGCCGGACCGAAGTTCACGCCGCTCGGCAGCGCCGCGTCCACAGGGACGTAATCCTGCGGCCCCTCCGTGAGCGGCTGCATGTTCGGGTTTTCACGGGCCCGCTCGCCAGCGACGACGGCTTCGGCGACGATCTGCTTCAACGACGCGTCGTCGAACTGCCGCGTCGACGCCGAACCTGCCTTGCTGTCCTTGTAAACCGTTACGCTCACCTGCCGGTCGAACTGGACCATGTTCGCCGTGATCGTCGAGTTCGCGAAGCGCGTCGCGGACCGCTCGCCGCCGGAAAACGCGACCTCTACGGCGTCCGGGCCTGCCATGTTCATGAGCTTGTCGCTGATCGCTTTGACTTCGTCGCGTGAATACATAAAGTTCAGGGCTCAGGCGGGGACACCTCCGCTAATGGGCGCAACCGCATCGGCCACCGCCGCAGGACGGCGCGGCTGGCATGGCGCATCCTTCGTTCCGGGCGGACTGGGCGCCCACCATGCCCAGGCGCGACAGCAGTTTCCGCAGGTTGGTGCCATCGCAGGCCGGACACGCAGGCACGCGTGCCTGGGTGACGAACGCTTCGAAGGGCTTCTGGCAGTCGCGGCACTCGTACTCGAAAAGAGGCATGCCGGGTATTGTAGCGTGGTAGAGGGGGAGGGAGAGCGAGGCGGTCTACGCTTTTGCCACGGCGACCGATGCGGGGCGCAGCACGTCCTCGCCGATCGCATAGCCATGCCGGACGACACCGACGACGCGGCCATCGTCTTCGGGGCGTTGGGCGGGAACCGTGCTGATGGCTTCGTGGCGCAAGGGGTCGAATTCGGCCCCGTCGACGTCTATCCGCTTCACGCCCAATCCTTCGAGCTTGGACAGGAACTGCCGGCGCACCATCTCGACGCCCTGTAACAGCGCGTCGGCCGTGGCGGCCTGCCGCGACGACTCTATCGCACGGTCGAGATTGTCCACGACGTCGAGGAGATCCGCCAGAATCTCGCGGCGGCCCCGCTCGACGTCCTTCGAGATCTCGCGCCGCAGCCTCAGCCTGGACTCCTCGAACTCACTCGCGGCCTGGCGGTACTTCGCGATGTATTCCTGTGCGAGACGGTCCTTTTCAGCGAGCTGCTGTTCCAGTTCCTCGACGTATGTCGGCTTCGTCGAGCGCTCCGGCGCGCCGCCGTCGTCGCCGCGCGCCCACCAGCGCCGGTCTACGACCTTCACCGGTACCTCGTAGTCTTGGTCTGCCATGTGTTTTCAGGGCTCAGGGCTCAGTCGCGCGGCCACTCGATTCCTACTGCGCGGGGGCCGGAACCGCGCGCGTCGCGAATGCAAAATCGAGCCGTCCGCTTTCGAATTTGATCGTCACCGTGCCGCCGTGTTCGAGGCGGCCGAACAGAATCTCGTCGGTGAGCGGATCGCGCACTTCCGTCTGGATCACCCGGCCGAGAGGACGCGCGCCATAGACTGGATCGTACCCCTTCTGCGCCAGCCATTCGCGCGCCGCGGGCTCGAGCGTGATCGCGATGCGCCGCTCGGCGAGTTGCGCCTCGAGCTGCAGCACGAACTTCTCGACGATCGTCTCCATGACGGCCGGCGTGAGCGGATCGAAGGAGACGATCGCGTCCAGGCGGTTGCGGAACTCAGGGCTGAACACCTTCTCGATGGCGTGCTTGGATCTCTGGTGCGCCGCCTTCTGTCTGTTGTCCACCGTCCGCGCCGATTCCCCCGATTCCCAGAACCCAATGCTCGCACTGCTCAACTCGCGCGAGCCGGCGTTCGACGTCATGATCAGCACGACCTGGCGGAAGTCCGCCTTCCGGCCGTTGCTGTCGGTCAGTGTCGCGTGGTCCATGACCTGCAACAGGATATTGAAGATGTCGGGATGGGCCTTCTCGATTTCGTCGAGGAGCAGGACCGCGTACGGGTGCTGCCGCACGGCATCGACGAGGAGGCCGCCCTGTTCGAAGCCGACGTATCCCGGAGGCGCGCCGATGAGTCTCGCGACGGCGTGCTTTTCCATGTACTCGCTCATGTCGTAGCGCATGAACTCGTTGCCGAGGTGCATGGCGAGCTGTTTGGCGAGCTCGGTCTTGCCGACGCCGGTCGGCCCCGTGAAGAGGAAGCATCCGGCAGGTCGATCGGGCTGTCCGAGGCCCGCACGCGACCGCTTGATCGCGCGTGCGACGGTGCCCACCGCCTCGGATTGACCGAACACGACACGGCCCAGCGACTCCTCGAGTCCCTTGAGGCGATCCTTGTCGGACGAGGACGCCTGTTTGGCCGGGATGCGCGCCATTCGCGCAACCACTTCCTCCATCTGTGCCGCGCCGATCTCGGGCACTTCCGCCGACGCCGGCTCCAGCGCACGGCGTCCACCCATCTTCAGCCGCATCTTGGCGCCGGCCTCATCGATCAAATCGATGGCGCTGTCTGGCAGCTTGTAGTCCCTCAGATGCCGCGCCGCGAGTTTTGCCGCGGCTTCGAGCGCGTCGTCCGTGTACGTGACCCGATGGTGGGCTTCATAGCGCGACCGGAGCCCTTGAAGGATGCGCACCGTCTCGGGAATCGACGGCTCGTCTATCCTGATCTTCTGGAGCCGTCTCGCGAGCGCGCGGTCCTTCTCGATGTGCTTGAACTCTTCGTGCGTCGTCGATCCGACGACGCGCAGCTGGCCGGCGCTCAGGATCGGCTTGATCATCGTCGCCAGATCCATCGTGCCGCCCGTTGTCGCGCCAGCGCCCACGGTCGAATGGATCTCGTCGATGAAGAGGATGGCCATCGGCCGCTTCGCCAGCGCGCTGATGACCGCTTTGAAGCGCTCCTCGAAATCACCACGGAAGCGCGTGCCCGCGAGAAGCGCGCCCGTGTCGAGCGAGAAGACTTCTGCGCCCTCGAGCAGATCGGGCACGTCGTCGCCGAGCAGGCGCGTGGCAAGGCCTTCGGCGAGCGCAGTCTTGCCGACGCCCGCGTCGCCGACAAAGACGGGATTGTTCTTCCGGCGTCGGCAGAGAATCTCGATCGTCCGCTGGAGCTCGTCCGCGCGCCCGATCAGCGGATCGAGCTCGCCCGCGCGAGCGCGATCGGTCAGGTTGAGCGCGTAGGCAGAGAGAGGATCCCGTGAGGTGCCGGTGCCGCGTTCACCCTGGCCCGCTTCGACTTCCTCCGGGTCGCCGTCAGGCGTCGCGCCGCCGCCGGCCGAGGGCACCTTGCGGATCCCGTGCGTGATGAATTCCAGCACGTCGAGCCGGGTAATGCCCTGGCCCGCGAGCAGTTCCGCGGCGAAGGACTTGTTCTGCTGAAGCGTGGCCGCGAGCACATCGCCCGACTGGACCTCCTGACGGCCGGCGCTCTGCACATGAAGGACCGCCGTCTGCAGCACGCGACGGAACGCAAGCGTCTGCTCCGGCTCTTTCTGCTGACCGCGGGTGTACTGCTCGACCGACTCTTTCAAGTACTTATCGAGGTCCCGCCGTAATTGCGGCAGGTCCGCGCCGCACGCGGCAAGAATCCGCTCCCCATCCTGGTCGTGCGCCAGCGCGTACAACAGGTGCTCGAGCGTCAGGTGGGTATGACGCCGCGCCGTTGCCTCGCGATAGGCAACCGTGAGGACAATTTCGAGTGCCTGACTAAACAATCCCTAATCCTTCAATCCCTAATCCCTAATCCCTCATCCACTATCCCGCAGCCGTCCCGATTTCCACAACCCCGGACTCTCGATCGAGGATTCGGGATTCCGGATCAGGGATTAAGGATTAAGGATTAAGG
>JANNHC010000258.1:0-4712 GCA_031404215.1 Acidobacteriota bacterium | reverse complement strand
TGCAGCCCCTTTCGCTCGAGCCATAACGCAAGCTCGTAGACGGCGATCACCGGCGCGCCGGTGGCACGGGACACGGCGGCGACGTCGCTCGTGTGATCCGAATGGCCGTGCGAGACGAGCACGAGGTCTGCGGCCGTAATTTTCTTCATGCCCGGAGGGCACATCGGGTTGTGCTCGAGCCAGGGGTCCGTCACGATTCGCTTGCCGCCCGGCGTGGTAATCACGAATGTCGAATGTCCGTGCCACGTAATCGAAAGCTTCTCCATCGCCATGAACCCATTCTGCGGCGGTCCTGGCAATTCAACAAGCTCCGCCGAACGGTGCCGTTGATGGCTCGAGGCGCGCGCCGGTGGCTCAGCACGTGCGCCGCCTCTGTGCCCGTGCTGTCGCGCACGGTATAATTGAGGCGATGCAGTCGATCCCGATGAACCTCATTCGTGGGCGAAAGACACGCGCGGACGAACTGCCGCGGGTGCCGAAGCCGGACTGGCTGAAGGTGCGGGCGCCCGGGTCGGAAAACTACCATCGGCTCAAGAACCTGATGCGCACGCTGGGCCTGCATACGGTCTGCGAGGAAGCCAACTGCCCCAATATCGGTGAGTGCTGGCATCACGGTACTGCCACGTTCATGATTCTCGGCGACACCTGCACCCGGTCGTGCGGGTACTGCAACGTCATCCATGGCGCACCGAAGCCGCCGGATCCGCTCGAGCCGGCGCACGTCGCGAGCGCAATCCACGCGATGGAACTCGCCCACGTCGTCATTACCTCGGTGGACCGTGACGACCTGCCTGATCTCGGCGCCGGCCATTTCGCCAGAACGATAGCCGAGACGCGCGCCCGCATTCCGGGTTGCCGGGTTGAAGTGCTGATTCCTGATTTCAAGGGAGATGAGGAGGCGCTGCAGACAGTGCTCGACGCGCGGCCGGACGTGCTGAACCACAATATCGAAACCGTGCCCCGGATGTACCGCATGGCGCGGCCCGGCGGACGCTACGACCGCGCGCTGCAGTTGCTCGACAGGTCACGCGCGTATGCTCCGGACATCCCCACGAAGTCCGGTTTGATGGTGGGGCTCGGCGAAGGATGGGACGAGCTGGTGGCGACCCTCCGCGACCTTCGCGCCGCGGGCTGCCAGATCGTGACGATCGGGCAATACCTGCGGCCGTCGCTGGCCAACATCCCGATGTCGCGTTACTACACGCCGCCGGAGTTCGCCGAGTTGAAGCGCATCGGGCTGGAGCTTGGATTTGGACATGTCGAGTCGGGCCCCCTCGTGCGCTCCTCGTATCATGCGCACGAACAAGTCGAGGCGCTCCGTAGCGCAGCGCTCTAACGGGCCACGCCAGAGATCCAAACGTAGCCATGCCACAGATCTACCGATCCATGTCAGAGCTGGCGACGATTCGAAGCGCCATCATCTCGTGCGACCGGTGCGTGCGGCTTCGGACGTACTGCGAGCGGGTCGCGCGCGAAAAAAAAGCGGCGCATCGCGACGACACCTACTGGGGCAAGCCTGTTCCTGGATTTGGGGATCCCCGGGCGCGGGTGCTGGTCCTGGGGCTGGCGCCGGCCGCGCATGGCGCGAATCGAACGGGACGTGTGTTCACCGGCGACGGTTCCGGCGACTTCCTGATGCGCGCCATGCATGCCGCGGGTTTCGCGAACATCCCGACCGCCCAGCGCATAGGCGATGGGTTGAGGTTGAACGACGCCTACATTGCGGCAGCGGTCCGGTGCGCGCCGCCTGATAACAAGCCGACCCGGGAAGAAATCGCGGCGTGCCATCCGCATCTCGTGGCCGAGGCCGCCGCCCTCCCGCGCCTGCGCGTCATCGTCGCGCTCGGCCGCATCGCCTTCGACTCCGCGTGGCGCTTGCTCGGGGACCGCCGCATCACCATCCGGCCCAAGCCGCTCTTCGGCCACGGCTTGACGTACCAGCCGCCCGGCGGCCCGATCGTCGTCGCGTCCTACCATCCCAGCCGTCAGAACACGAACACGCGCAAGCTCACGCCGCCGATGCTCGAGTCCGTCTTCCGCACCGCCGCAGCGCTCGTAACCTGACGTGGTACCCTGTCCCCTTAACCCAGCTGAGCCGTCCTCAAGCCTTTTTCTTCGGCCTGTAGACGTGCGTGGCGTGGCCGAAGAACACTTCGGCGGACTCCATGATCGTTTCAGAGAGTGTCGGATGCGGGTGGATGGTCATGCGAACGTCGGTCGCGTTGGCGCCCATCTCGACGGCGAGCACGCCCTCGGCGATGAGTTCGCCGGCGCCGGGGCCAACGATGCCTACCCCAAGGACTCGCTCGGTCTTGGGATCCAGGATGAGCTTCGTCATCCCATCCGGCCGGTCGAGCGTGAGCGCACGACCTGACGCGGCCCACGGGAACCGCGCAACAGTCACTTCACGGTTCTGCTGCTTCGCGTCGTTCTCCGTAAGCCCGCACCAGGCCAGCTCGGGGTCGGTGAAGACGACCGCGGGTATCGCGAGCGGCTCGAACGCGACCCGCTCCCCGGCAATCGACTCGACCGCGACGCGGCCTTCGTGCGAGGCCTTGTGCGCCAGCATCGGCTCCCCGACGACGTCGCCAATCGCGTAGATCGAGGGATCCGCCGTGCGGCGCGCGGGATCAACCTCGATGAACCCGCGTGGGTTCACCTTCACCTTCGTGCGTTCGAGGCCCGGCACCGCGGAATTCGGCCGGCGGCCGATCGACACGAGCACGCGATCGAAGGTGCGTTCCTTCTCCGCGTCACCGGGCAGTCCCGCGCCTTCGAAGGTCACCGCAATGCCGTTCTTCGTCTCCTTCATGGAGACGACCTTGGTATTGAGGAGCACGGCCTCGCAGATCGACTCGATGCGCTTGGCGAGCACGTTGACGAGATCGCGATCGGCGCCCGGCAGCAGGCCGCCCGTCATTTCAACGATCGTGACCTTCGTGCCAAGCGCCGCGTACACGCTTCCTAGCTCGAGGCCGATGTACCCGCCGCCGACGACCAGAAGGGCCTCCGGAATGTCTGGCAATTCGAGGGCATCGGTCGAGTCCATGAGCCGGGGGCTGTCGATGCTCAGGCCCGGCACCGCCGCCGGGCGAGATCCGGTGGCGATGATGGCGTGCTCGAAGGCGAGCGTCTCCGCTGCGGTCTGCCCTTCGCGCGTGATCTCCAGCGTGTGCGCGTCGCGGAAACCGGCCGTGCCCTGGATGTAGGTGATCTTCCGCTGCTTCGACAGCTGTCCAAGCCCGCCGGTCAACTGGTTGACGACCTTCGATTTGAATGCGCGCAGCCGATCGACGTCGATCTTCGGCGCGCCGAACGTGACGCCCCAGGCTTCCGCATGCCGGGCCTCGTTGAGCACGTCGGCGACGTGCAGCAGCGCCTTCGACGGAATGCAGCCGCGATACAGGCAGACCCCGCCGGGATTCACCGCGGGGTCCACGAGCGCGACCTGCATCCCCAGGTCGGCGGCATAGAATGCCGCGGCATAGCCGCCAGGGCCGGCGCCGATAACTACGACTTGCGTGGACTGAGGCATTTTGACGTCTTGTTGAGCAAACGGAGCGGCCGGAAGAACGCCCCCGTTGGCACCTACAGTGACAACACGAACGGCTGCTCGAACGCGTCGGCGACCCAGCGCAGAAACCGCGCGCCGTCGGCGCCGTCGATCACTCGATGGTCGTAGGACAGCGACAAGGGCAGCATCAGCCGCGGCTGAAAATTCTGGCCGTTGTAGACGGGCTCCATCGCACCGCGCGAGATGCCCAGGATCGCCACCTCGGGCCAGTTCACAATGGGCGTGAAGGACGTGCCGCCGATGCCGCCGAGGTTCGTGATCGTGAACCCGCCGCCCTGCATCTCATCGAGGGACAGCTTGCCGGTACGCGCTTTTTCGGACACCCTGGCCAGCTCGCCCGCCAGCTCGATGATGCCCTTGCGTTCGACGTCGCGGATGACCGGCACGAGCAGGCCTCGCGGGGTGTCCGCCGCGACGCCGACGTGCACGGACTTCCTGTAGAGAATCTCGTTGCGCGCCATATCGGCCGAGGCGTTGAACTGCGGGAAACGCTGCAGCGCCGTCGCGACAATCTTCAGCGCGATCGCCGTCATCGTCAGCTTTCCGCCCGCCTGCTCGGCCTGCGGGGCGTAGCGCTTCCGAAGCTCTTCGACGGTCGTGATATCGGCCTTGTCGTGCTGGGTGACGTGCGGGATCGTTTGCCACGCGCGGCTGAGATGCTCCGCCGTTTTCCGGCGGATGTTGCTCATCGGCTTTCGCTCGACCTCGCCCCACTTCGTGAAATCCGGCAGCACCGCCGGCGCCGCTCCCGATCCCCCGCCGGCGAGGGCGTTTCTGACAAAGGCCTGCACATCCTCGTCGCTGATGCGGCCGCCGGGCCCGGTGCCTGTCACGTGGTGAATGTCCACGCCCAGTTCGCGCGCGCGGCGCCGGACCGACGGGGCCGCGGGCGCCGCCGGACCGGCCGGCTCGCTCGGCTCAGCGGCAGCGGCGGGCGGCTGGGGAGCGCGCGCACCCCGGCTGATGTCCACGACCTCGCCGCGCTTGGGTTTGGATCCGGCCTGGGCATCGGCCTGCTGCGATTCAGGCTGGTCGGCGTCGCCCTCCTCGTGGCCGTCCTTCGCCTTCGCCGCGCCGGACGAAGGCTTCGCGTCGTGATCCTTCGCCGCGTCCCCCTTCGGCGGCGCGGCGGCGGCGC
>JANNHC010000257.1:0-2058 GCA_031404215.1 Acidobacteriota bacterium | reverse complement strand
TGCGCTGAGACATTGAAGGAATAGCCCTCGTCGGTGTTGTCGATGACATAGATGCCGGCGGTGCCGTCAGGATTCAGTTCGTTGTTTCCGCTGCCGCCGTAGTAGGGTCGTCCGTCGGGCAGCGTCCGCACCGGCGGGACGAGATCCGCATTCCGCATGAACACGCTGTTGCGGTCCTTGCTGTAGATCGCCTCGAGCGTTCCGAGCATGCTCCACGGCAGGCGCTGATCGACCGCGAGATCGGTTGTCCAGACCTGCGGGAACTGGAAGTCCGGATCCATCGCGTTGACATCGAACGACTGCTTCAGAATGGAGCCCTTCCGTGTCCGGATCTGAGGGCCGCCAGTATTGAAATCACCGTAAAGATTGGGATTCGCGCCCGGGTTGGAAATTGCGTTCCCCACCCAGACAAAGGGAATGCGACCGGTAAAGAGGCCCGTTCCTCCGCGCAATTGTGTTTGACGGTCACCCACTGCGTTCCAGTTGAATCCCACCCGCGGTGACCAGAGCGGATCGGCGCCTGGCAGCTTGCTCTGATCCACCGTTTCGGTCTGGCCATTCTCGTCCAGCGCGGTCAGCGAGCGCGAGAACGGATTGTCCACCGGGTTGGTGTAGTACTTCGGGACGTCGATGCGCAGCCCATACGTCAGGTTGAGGCGCTCCGTCACCAGGAACTCGTCCTGCGCGTACAGCGACAGCTGGCCGACCTTGATCAGTTCGCCCTTGAACGGCCCGCTTCCAATGTAGAGAGGGCTGCGAAAGTCAAGCTGGCCGGGACCCGGGAGTGTGGCGCCGAAGAAATCTTCGACCGAGTCAAACGTCGTGCCGTTGAAAACTCCCCCGGGCAGGAAGAAAAAGCCGTTCCGAAAGATGTTGAACGAGTTGAAGAACGAGAACGTCTCGAAGTTCGCGCCAAGGGTCAGGCTGTGCGCTCCGCGGAACCAGGTAAAGTTGTTGGTGAGCTGCAGCACGTCCTGGTCGAGGATGTTGTGGTTCGAGAACGGCTCCTGGCCGAGCGTCGTGTAGGCGGTGCCCCCCTCGCCGATCTGAATCGTCGGGAAATCTTCACTGAACGGCTCCCTGAAGTCGCGGAACCGGTTGTAGCTCGCGAAGAAGCGATTGGCGAAGCGGGTCGTCTGGGTGTTCAGCTCCCCCGCGATCGAATGCAGGTCGTTGTTGATCCGGTACCCCGAACCCTGGAACGGCAGGGTGCTCTCGTTCGGTCCGCGCCCGGTGTTGTTGTAGCTGATCGCGAACGGGTGGGGCGGCAGGTCACGCTTGGCGTCCAGGTAGTTATATCGCAGCGAGACCTTGTTGGCGTCGTTGACGTTCCAGTCCAGCTTCGCCAGCAGTTTGTTGTTGTCGGTCTTGTGGATGTATCCCTGATATGCCCCAGGGTCGTAGTCGTACTCCTGGATCATCCGGTTCCGGATGGAGTCCATGATCAGCTTCTCAACGCGTGAGGTGCCGAAGCCACCGGCGCCCGTTCGTGCCACGAAATTGGACCCCGGATCCTCGGTCCGCTCGATCTCGCCGTTCAGGTAAAAGAACAGCTTGTTCTCGATGATCGGGCCGCTTACGGCGACGCCCGACTGGTTGTACTTGAGGGTCGGATTGGCGATGACCTCGGACCCCGCTGACCTTGTTGCCCTGGAGCGCGTCGGTGCGAGCGAACGAGTAGGCCGTCCCCGCGAAGGTGTTCGTGCCGCTCTTGGTCACCGTATTGATGCTGGCACCGGTGAACCCGCCCTGGCGCACGTCGAACGGCGCGACCGACACCTGGACCTGGGCGACGGCGTCGTACGGCAACGGCTCCGCGTTGGTCTGACCGCCCGGCGCCGGGTCATCGAGTCCGAACGGATTGCCGAAGTACGATCCGTCCACGGAGATGCTGTTGTACAGCCAGTTTCGCCCGCCGAAGCTGAAGTTGCCGTCGCTTCGCGGATCGAGGCGCGTCAAGTCGCGGGTGCTGCGCTTGATCGACGGCAGCAGCGCAACCTGTTCGGCATCGATGACGGTCGCGGCGCCGGTTCGGTCGGCGTTGAGGACCTGATCGCG
>JANNHC010000256.1:0-1627 GCA_031404215.1 Acidobacteriota bacterium | reverse complement strand
TCTTGTCGCCCGTCTGCCAGCCGCCGCCGTGAATCCAGAAAACCACGGGCAGGTTCTTCGCGCCGGCGGGCGCATGCACATCCAGCACCTGCCGTTCGTGCGCCGTGGCGTACGGAACATTGCGTGCCACGCCCTGGGCGTGCGCTTCGGAGACATACGCGAGGGCGACGAGGAGGAGGCAGGTGAAGTGTTTCATCGAGTGCATCCTACTTCAGTCGGGTGGGAGTTTGCCGTCGCCGAGACTTGAAGACGACAGGCAGTCGACGTAGCCCAGCCGTCGCATTTTGCGGGTATCATCCGGCCGGGGACAACGAGTACTTTCGAATCGGAGGGCCGCGATGCGTCTCGGTTTGTGCGCAGGTGTGTTGGCGTTCACTGTCCTCGGTTCGCCCGCGTCTCCGCAGAACCCTGCGGTAGCGTGGCCCCCGCAGCAGGCCGAGATTCTCCGACACTTTCGTGCGCTGGTGCAGGTCGATACCAGCAACCCGCCGGGTAACGAAGTCAAGATCGTCGAGTACCTCGAGAAGGTCCTGACGTCCGATGGAATTCCGTCCACGAGGTTCGCGCTCGATCCCAATCGCCCGAATCTCGTGGCTCGTCTGAAGGGAAACGGCTCAAAGCGTCCGGTGCTGATGCTGGCGCACACCGACGTCGTTGGCGTGCAACGTGACAAGTGGCCCCTGGATCCCTTTGGGGCGACTCTGCGAGATGGCTATGTCTGGGGCCGTGGCACAACGGACGACAAGGACAACCTGGCCGCCAATCTCATGGCCCTTCTGCTCATCAAGCGTTCAGGTGTGACGCTCGAACGGGATGTGATCTTCCTGGCCGAGTCCGGTGAGGAAGCCGATCCGACTGGCGTTGGCATTCGCTTCATGGTGGACCGCCACTTCGACGAGATAAACGCTGAGTTCGCGATTGCCGAGGGGAACGGTGGCACCATCGAGAACGGACGCGTTCGCACGGTGGAGATTTCGACGAGCGAGAAAGTGCCGCGGCGTGTGCGGTTGGTCGCCACTGGCACCTCCGGTCACGGGTCTGTGCCACGCCTCGACAATGCGGTCACTCACCTTGCGAGAGCTGTGGAGAGGGTGGGCACGTGGGAGACGCCGATGCGCCTCAACGAAACCACGCGGATGTACTTCGAGAAGCTCGCGTCGATCAGCGCTCCCGAGCGGGCGGCGCGATACAGGAGCCTGCTCGATCCGCAACGTGCCGCCGCTGCCCAGCGCTATCTCGCCGAACACGAACCGGTCCACTATTCTGCGTTACGAACGTCTCTCGTACCGACCATGTTGCGGGCGGGGCTGAGCGTGAACGTGATTCCTTCCACGGCGGAAGCGGTTATTGATATCCGGATACTGCCCGACGAAGATCTCCCGGCACTCATCGCCGAGATGTCTGCTCGCATCGGCGACTCCGCGATCACGATCGAGCCGTTGCCGGTCACACGTCCTGTAGCCCCACCCTCGCCGATCGATTCAACGATGTACCGGGCACTCGAGCAGGCGGCGTTGCGTGTCTATCCTGGTTCGACAGTGCTGCCCAGCATGATGAACGGGCCGAGCACCACGGCAATGAAGGCTCCAAAGACCCAGCCCACCGTGGCCGGGACGGAAGTTCCTCT
>JANNHC010000255.1:0-3302 GCA_031404215.1 Acidobacteriota bacterium | reverse complement strand
CAGGACCGCCGCCGCGCGTGTCGCCAGATGCGGCCGCCGGGCGCCAGTCATGGGTGACCCGGAGCACTTCCTCGAGGGTCGTTTCTCCGCGCGCCACGAGCGCCAGGCACTCCTCCCGCAGCGACACCATGCCGTTTGCCCGCGCGGCTTCGTAAAAACGGACATCCGCGGCGCGCGTGAGCACGAGCTCGCTGATGGGGTCCTTCATCTCCAGGAGCTCGAAGATGCCCACGCGGCCCCGGAAGCCGGTGCCACGACAGTCGTGGCAGCCTCGGCCGCGAAAGTACGATTCCGGCTCCCCGCGGCGGAACATCGCCCTCAACGCCGGCGGCGTCTGGACCTCCATGCGGCACGTCGTGCAGATGCGCCGCACGAGCCGTTGCGCGAGAATGCCGATCACGCTCGATGCGAGCAGGTACGGTTCCAGGCCCATTTCGAACAGACGCGTCACGGTCGCCACGGCGCTGTTCGTGTGCAGCGTGGACAGCACGAGGTGGCCGGTCAGCGACGATTCGATCGCGATCTCGAGTGTCTCGCAGTCGCGAATCTCGCCGACCATGATCACGTCTGGATCCTGACGCAGGATCGACCGAAGGCCAGTCGCGAACGTGAATCCGGCCTTCTCGTTGGTCTGCCCCTGATTGACGCCTGGCAGCGCGAACTCCACCGGGTCTTCGATCGTCACGATGTTCTTGCCTGTCTGTGTGATCTCGCCGAGCGCCGCATAGAGTGTCGAGGTTTTGCCGCTGCCCGTTGGTCCGGTGATGAGCAGAATGCCTTCCGGCCGATGTATCAGTTCACGCATCGTCTGGAGCGTGACTCCCGTCATGCCCGCGTGATCGAGTTGCAGCCGCAGACGGCCGCTGTCGAGCAGCCGCAGCACCGCCTTCTCTCCGTGCACCGTGGGATACGTCGAGCTCCGGAGATCGAGACGCTGATCGCCGACGGTCGCGCTGAACCGCCCATCTTGCGGCAACCGGTGCTCGGCGATGTCCATGCCCGACAGGACTTTGATGCGTGCGACAACGGCCGGGGCGAGCGCGGGCGGGAGGACCGCGACCTCCCGGAAGGTCCCATCGACCCGGAACCGGACGTGGAACTCGTCCTGCCGCCGTTCGAAGTGAATGTCGCTGGCGCCATCACCGGCGGCGCGCGCGATGACCCGTTCGAGCACCGAGACCGCGGATCGTTCCGCGGCTTCGTCCCGGGTGAGGAGTTGTGCCGCCGGCGAATCGATGACGACGGTGCCCGCGTCTTCTTGGGTGACGTCCGGCATCCATTCATCGCGATAGTACCGGTTGAGCGCGCCGATGATTTCGTCCTCGAGCGCGAGGACCGTCTGGATCTCACACCCCGATGCGAACCGCAGATCATCGAGTGCGGCCAGGTCCTTCGGCATCGCGAGTGCGACGAGGAGCGTCGTTCCCGTCTTCTGGAGAGGGAACGCCGTGTGGCGGCGCGCGACTTTTTCCGGAAGCGCGGCCAACGCGTCCGGGTTCACCGTGTAGGCGTTGATTCTCGTCGTCGAGACACCGAGCTGTGCGCTCAGGACTTCCAGCAACGCTTCCGGTGTCAGCACGCCGCGCTCGACGAGGACGCGCCCGAGCCGGCGGCCCGTCTTCTTCTGCTCGTTGACCGCCGCGTCGAGCTGCGCCGGCGTGATCAGCCCACGATCCACCAGCAGGCCGCCGAGCGCCATATGCCCCCGGGGAACCAAGGCCGGACGCGCCTCGCCGGTGGCGGGATTGGCCGGCGTGGCCACGCGTAGCTCAGTAGGCAGGCGACCTGGTGCGATGGAGGAGTTCTCGCGGGAGAAGAATAAGGCCACGGCGCTCAGCCGAGAGCAAGAGGGAAGCCAGCTGGAGGCGACTGATTAACCCTTTACACTGAAAGACCTTACCGTCTTGACGCGCCTGCGTGCTGCCGGCGTTTGTGTCCCATGTTTGAACAAGGCGGAATGAACTCGTGATTTGCACGGTCACAAACAACGCCCGTTTGTCTCGTTGAATGACCCCAGGGAGACACGCTCGCCGATCAGGCGACATTCCGCGGTCCCGGCACGCGGCGCCTGGACCTTATCTAAAGCTCCTTGATTCGGATGTTGCGGAACTCGACACGGGTGCCATGGCCGAGCAGGCCGATGTGGCCTCTGGTGTTGGCGATGCCGCGGGACCCTTCCGGCTTGCTCAGGTCGCGGTGCCTGCTCAGGAGCTCGTCATCCTTCACAGTGTCCAAATTGCCTTCCGTGATCGTGACCCCGTTGAGCGTCACCGTAATCTGCCGCCCTGTCACGGTGATCTCCTCCGCGTTCCACTCCCCGACCGGCTTCTGGTGGCCGCGCTTCGCCGGAAACATGTGGTAGATCGACCCGTGATATTGCGCGGGGCGGAGGGTCCTGTATTCCGAGCCGCCGTCGTCGAGCACCTGGATCTCGATCCCGGCGTAGGCGGCGTCGCCCTCGAGCGGCGCGCGGATGCCGATCCCGTTGTTGGCGTTCTCGGTCAGATTGAACTCGAACCGGAGGACGAAGTCCGCGTACTGTTTCTCGGTGAATAGGTTTCCGCCGTCTTCCTTCGTGGTGAAGAGCACGCCGTTCTCGACCTGGTAGCCCTTCCCCGTTCGATTCTCGGCGCCGCCGGCGCGGCGGCCGTACACCCATCCGGCGAGGTCCTTGCCGTTGAACAGCGGCGTGAATCCCTTCTCCTGCGCGTGCGGAACGACCGGGATGGCCGCGAGCCCGAGGCAAGCAACCGCAAGCAGGCAATATCGTCGTGTCATGTTCGCGCTCCCTTCTCAGTGCTCGCGGGGCCCCACCCCCGCTCGCGCTCGCTCGGCGGCTCGGCTTCGCCTCGCTTCCCTCCGGCGCCTCGCTCGGGCCGCAGGCGCTCTCAGTGCTCGCTCGGCGGCGGGGTTCAGCGCACCGAAAGATCCCGCAGGTAGACGTCCTTGAACCGCATGTTGCCCAGGCCGCCGGAGTGCAGTTGCAGGGCGATATACCCGTCCGAGGATTTCGGAGACGGGTCCGTGAAGTCCAGAACCGTGATGCCGTTCAGAATCGCCACCATGTGATTGCCTTCGACCTTGATGAGCATGTCGTTCCAGTCGCTGGGTCGTATCACCTGTTCGTATTCGGGAGCCGGCCAGGCGAACCAGTTGCGCCCGTCGCCGTAGAGACCACCGGTGTGGTGGTTCAACGTTCGATCGATTTCGAACTGTTTTCCTGAGCTGACGTCTACCGTTCCGGGCTTGAACTCGGTGTGGAAGTACACGCCGCTGTTGCCGTCGGCCTCGCACTTGAAGCG
>JANNHC010000254.1:0-8401 GCA_031404215.1 Acidobacteriota bacterium | reverse complement strand
GCCTGGGATGAGCTACTGATTGGTCGCCCGGATGTCGATGTTCTCGAACGCGCGACCAGTCAAGGCCGTGTCGTCGTCACCCATGACGTGGCCTTCGGTCGTTCCGCCATCCGCACCGGAACGTCGTTTGTCGGAATCATCTACCTGCGTCCGGGACACATCTCCGCGGCGTTCGTGCTCGCAGTGATTGACGCGTTGCGGGAGTCCACCGTGGAGGTTCAACCGCCGTTCATCGTTGTCGCCGAACGGCAGCAGTCCGCGGTCCGCGTGCGCGCGCGAACAGCGCCGCCGTGGTAGCACACGCCTGAAGGCGTGCTCCTTCAACACCGCACGGACTGTGACGTAACTGTGACGTGACCGTGTCGATTCGGCGAGATCTACCGAGGTTTAAAGGGATCGACCGACGTGATGCGAGCGCAGTTAAGTGGTTGGCTTTGCAACGGTAATCGAAATCTGTAGCACGCCATCGCACACCGCCAGAGCAATTTCCAAGCGTGCTCCTTCAACCACTCGGACATCTCTCCGTTTAGAGTCAACGATTTGCGAGCGGTCAGCGATCAGACTATCGCGAATTCACCGCGACTGCCTAGCATTTCTCGATCGCGTTTCGATTCAGCAGCTTACGAGCGAGCGTAGGAACGTCGACGCTTGATTGGGTCAGACCGTTGATTCTTGTCCGATCACTTACAGCGTTTCAGTGTTGCCGCCGGAAGCGTCCCGCACGCTCCGCGCTGAGGCGACGCCAGCCGGCTCAGCGTCCGGCCCCAACTGGTTGCTAGCCGTGTAAGAAACAGCCCGGCCTGCACGACTAACGGAATCAGAACGAATCGATGAAGGAAGGACCGGCCTCTGACGACGTACGGCCGATTCTAGTGTTGTCCAGATGCGTTCGCTGCGCGACCCCTCAGAGATAGAAGGTGGGTCGCGGATGGTCCCGCGTAGATCCCTTTCACACCCCCAGGTCCTTGATGATTGCCACCGCCCTGACCGGAGCTGCGGAGGCGCCCCGCCACTTCACGGGCAGGACGCTGACGATGAAGGAATGGTACGGCGTCGGGATTTCGTGCAGGTTGCAGAGATTCTCGAGGTGGTAGTACTCGCGCTCCCGCATGACGCGGTGCGCTTCCCAGAACTTACGTCGCTCGAACATCTGCGCCACTGGTGGGTCGAAACCGATGGCGTCGATGCCCATAACCTTGATGCCGCGATCGAGCACGGCGTGAACCGCTTCTTTCGTCATTCCCGGATGATTCGTGAGGTAGCTCTTTTCCGTACGCTGCTTCGCGGCGTCGGTCCGGAGCAGCACGATGTCCAGCGCCTTGATGCGGTAGCCATCGAGCTTCCGTTCGGCCTCGTCGATGTCGCCCGGTGTGATCTCCTCCCCCGCTCGCTTGTGAGTCAGGTCGAGCACGACCCCGTCGCCGTAGCAGTAGTCGATTGGAATCCCTTCGGCACGCGGGGCGTCCGGCTTCACGTGGCCCCACGAATCGATGTGGGTGCCGATGTGATCGCCGGTGACGATCATGCAGTGATTGGTGATCTCGTCGACGCCGTACTGATCGGTGCCGACGCTGCGCGCCATCTCGCTGTGGCTCTCCATCTCGATGATGACCGGCTTGGCGACGTTGGGATAGGTCATCATCCCTTTGTAGACCTCCATGCTGAGGTCGATGAGTTTGCGCCTCATTTGCCCTGCCACCCGCCGTCCACGAAAATCGACTGCCCGGTCAGATAACTGGCCTCGTCCGATGCGAAAAAGGCCGCCACCGTGCCGATCTCGCGCGGTTCGCCGGCCCGTCCGAGCGAGATCTGAGCAAGGACCTGCGGCAGCACGACTGCATCGTTCATCACCCACGACGTCATGGGTGTATCGATCAAGCCCGGATGGATGCAGTTGACCCGGATGCCCTGCGGCGTCACCTCGGCGGACATATTGCGGGTCAGTGCTTCGAGGCCGAGCTTGGTCGGCGCGTAATGGGTGCGCCCCGGCAGGACCTTCGCCGCCTGGATCGACCCGATGTTGACAATGCTGCCCTTGCGGCGGCCCTCGGCAAGCGCCCGCTGGCAGAAGACTTGTGAGCAGAGCCACGCGCCGCGCAGGTTCACATCAACCAGCCGCGTCCACTGCTCGTCGGTCAGCTCCAGAAACGGCACGATCGTTTCGATGCCGGCGTTGTTGACGAGGATGTCAATCGGTCCGAGCTCCTGCCAGACTCTGTCGATCATCGGCTTGACGTCCGCACGTCTGGAAACGTCCGCCTTGACCGCGATCGCCCTGCGGCCCATGGCGCGGAGCGCCTGCACGACATCTTCAGCCTCGGTGAGATCGTTCACCGCGACATCGGCGCCCTCCGCCGCGAATACCTCGGCGATGCCGCGGCCGATGCCGCGACCCGCTCCTGTCACCAACGCGACTTTGCCTTTGAGTTTCACAAATCCTCTCAACACGGTCGCCTTCGCGACACAGAATGGCCGCAGCACCCGTTCGTGACAGTGACCGCAACTTCTTTCGCGGTGCGTTCTGAAAAGTGCGGCGTTCGGACCGGCTCGCGAGTCGCGCCGACTCTATTCGGTCCGGCTTTCTGGATGCCCGGCGCCAGCGTCGTTTATCCAAATCGTCTTGACGTTGACAAACTCGCGGATGCCATACACGCCGAGTTCGCGTCCGTATCCGGAGTTCTTGATGCCCCCGAACGGCAGGCGCGGATCGGACACCACCATGCCGTTCACGAATACCTGCCCTGCCTCGATCTCGTCGATGAATCTCGCGCGTTCCGCAGCATCGTTGGTCCACACGCTCGAGCCGAGACCGAACGAGGTGTCGTTAGCGAGGCGGATGGCCTCGCCGGCGTCGCGCACCCGGAACAGGGCCGCGACCGGCCCGAAGAGCTCCTCTGCGTAAGCCGGCGAACCCGGTTTGATATCCGTGAGCACCGTCGGCGCGTAGTAGTTGCCCGGCCGCTCGAGCGGGTGGCCACCAGCCAGCACGCGTGCCCCGGCGGCAATTGAACGTCGCACCTGATCGTCGAGGTCCGTGAGCGTGGTTCTCGTGGCCAGCGGCCCGACTTCAGTGGCGGGATCCAGTGGATCGCCGACCTTGAGCGCCTGCATCTTCGACGTGAAGCCGCGCTCGAACGCGTCCGCTACACCCTCGGCCACGATGAAACGCTTGGCGGCGATGCACGATTGGCCACTGTTGACGACGCGCGCCTTGACCGCCGTCTCGATCGCCGCGGGCATGTCGGCGCTCGGCATCACGATGAACGGGTCGCTGCCGCCGAGCTCGAGGACGGTCTTCTTGATCTGCCGGCCGGCGGCGGCGGCGACGTCGCGGCCGGCCTGCTCGCTCCCGGTCAGCGACGCCGCGGCAACGCGCGGATCGTCGAGGACACGCTGAACCTGGCCGGGCGGAATCAGCAGGGTCTGGAAGGCGCCGTCGGGAAAGCCCGCGCGCCGGACGATGTCCTCGATCGCCAGCGCACACTGCGGCACATTCGAGGCGTGCTTGAGCAGCACGACGTTGCCAGCCATCAGCGCCGGGGCCGCCAGGCGGAAGACCTGCCAGAACGGGAAGTTCCAGGGCATCACCGCGAGGATGGGACCGAGCGGCTGATAGCGGACGAAGCTCTTCGTCGCCGTGCTCTGCGTCGGTTCGTCGGCGAGCATGCGCGGGGCCTGCTCGGCGTAGAACCGGCAGCCCCACGCGCACTTGACCGCTTCCTCGCCGCCGGCTTTGACCAGCTTGCCCATCTCGGTGGTCATCAGGCGGCCCAACGCGCTGTGCTCTGCTTCGAGGATCTCCGCGGCCCGCAGCAGCCAGGCGGCGCGCTCGGCGAGCCGCGTCCGGCGGTAGGTCCGGAACGTCCGCGCCGCGTGCGCGATTTTGTCGTCGAGCTCGGTGTCGGTCAGTGGATCGAACGTCCGCAGCGTTTCCCCGGTTGCGGGATTGATCGTGGCGATCGGCATTCAGATAACTCGATTCCTCAACGTGCCAAGGCGTTCGACTTCGAGCTCGACGACGTCGCCACGGCCGAGAAACGTGCCGCGCTCGGCGCCCGATCCGCCGCCGACCGTTCCGGAGCCGAGAATCTCGCCCGGGCGCAGCGGCTCATCGGTCGAGGCGTGGGCGATCATCTGCTCGAACTTCCAATGGATCGTACCGGAGTTGCTCTCGCACCAGACTTCGCCGTTGACACGAGCGACCATCCGGAGGTTGTAGATATCGGGGACGTCGTCTGCGGTGACCAGGTAGGGCCCCATCACGTGCCCGCGCAGGAAGTCTTTCCCCTTGGCCGGACCAAGGCCGACCGACATTTCGCGGGCCTGAATCACCCGCTCGCTGAAGTCGTTGTAGATCATGTAGCCGAAGATGTGGTCGAGTGCGACCTCGGCTGGGATGTTGATGCCACCCCGCCCTATGACCATGGCCAGCTCGAACTCGAAGTCGAGCGCCGTGGCGTAGGAGGGGATCGGAATGTCGTCGCCGTGCGTGCCCAGGCTGCCGGGGTTGCCCTTGTAGTAGACCGGAATCTTGTACCATTCGGGCGGGATCTCGCGCCCCAGCTTCGGATAGATGTTGCGCAGGTGGGTCTCGAACCCCATGAAGTCCCGCAGTAGGGGCGGCCGCGGGACCGGCGGGAGGAATTGAAGTCCCTCCGTCTGATGCACGACCGGTACGCCGCCGGCGTCCGGCCCCTCGTCAGCCGCCCATTGAATGGCACGGCGCGCGGCGTCAAGTGAGCGGTCGCCTCCTTCGATCAGCGCCACCATGTCCCCAGGCAACAGCGCCTCGCTGATCCGCACCGCAGCCCCTTGAGGGAGCCCCTCGCCGATCAGCAACGCACGGAAGGCCCCGGCGAGATCGACGATGCCGCCCGCGGCGTCGATCGCTCCCGTGCGGATCTGTGGTCCCATCGGCGACGGCAGGAAGAACGAAACCAGCTTCATGTCGGACGGCTATGCGATGACCGACTGATACAGTTCGCGCTCCCGCTTCTCGAGGAGCGGGACGATGACGCCCTCGATGATCTCCTTGAAGTGTGGCGTATTGCGATGCGCGTCGAGTGCGGCCTGATCGGCGTAATGCTCGTAGAGCAGGAAAATATCGGGATTATCGGTGGATCGATTCGCGTGGTAGAGCTTGCAGCCGGGTTCGTTGGCGGTGACCAGCGGCGCCATCCGGCGCAACAAGCCCTCGACCTCGTCTCCCTTCCCTGCTTTCGCGACGTACTTCGCTGTCAGAACAATCATTCCATTCTCCATGGTTGTTACCGTTTGGCGGCGATCGCCTCGAAGCGGGGCGTCGCCCGCTCGGTGAATCCCTCAGCCGTGCGCTCGATGAACAAGGCAGCGAGGTCGAGCTTTATCGCCAGTGCGATCCCTTCATCCATCCCGAGCACCATCAGCGCGGTGTCGAACGCGTCGGCGCGCACCGCGAGCGTGTCGATGACGGTGACAGATGCCAGCCGGTGCGTCAGCGGACGTCCGGTCCGCGGATCGAGTATGTGCGTGACCCGCTGGCCATCGACTTCACGATACTTCCGGTAATCCCCCGCTGTGGTGATGGCCAGATCCGAGATCGGCACGACGCGCTGAATTGTCTCGCCGTGCCGCTCGGGGCGCTCGATGGCGACCTGCCAGGGCGTGCCGGCCTGGTTGCGGCCCCGGGCGAGTACTTCCCCGCCGACGTCCACCAGGAAATCCGTAAAACCTCGATCTGTCAATTCCCGCGAGAGTCGATCGGCCGCATAGCCGGGAACCACCGACGAAAGGTCGCACTGCACGTCCAGCTTGGTCTTCCGCACGGTCATCGTCGCCGGATTGAGCTCGATCTTGCCAGGGCCCATCGCTTCGCGCAACCGTGCGATCTCGTCGTTGGTCGGCAGCGTTTGTCGGGGACCGCTCGGTCCGAAACCCCAGGCGTCGACCAGAGGTCCGATCGTGACGTCGAGCGCGCCGCCGGTCAGGGCCCCGACATCGATCGACCACCTGAACACCTCGAACGTCTCGGGTGAAAGAGCGAACGGTGCAAGGCTCGTGGATCGGTTGAATCGCGAGAGCTCCGAGTCCGGATCCCAGGTGGACATGAGCAGGTTGATGCGAGTCAGGCTGGAGCGGATCGCCCGATCGAGATCGCCAAAACCGGTACTTTCCAACTCGTCTTTGGCAGTGACGACCTTCACCGAAAACGTCCCGCCCATTGTCAGGCCGCGGAACTCACTCACGTGTCGCGCGGTGGTGGCGGACGGTTCCTGCAACTGAGGGTTAGGAAGCAGCCACAAAACAGGCAGAAGCGAGAAGGCGCACGGAAGCAGGGACCACCTCACCATTGTCGCCCTGGCCTTCTTCGCTTGCCAGTGTGGAGCCGCAATCAGTTACGTGCGACGGCGGACAGCGCCCTATGGGCAGCCAGGCGCACATGCTCCGGTTGGGACGCCTCGGTCAAGCCTTCGAGCAGTGCGATCGCTTGACTTCGCTGGCCGGCCGCCACGAGTCGATCGGCGCAAATCAGCGTGCCGTCCACCACGGCCTGCTGCACCTGCGCGGGGCCTTTCCCACGCGCAGCGGCCAGCGCTTTGGCTGCCTCAGCTGTGCCGATCTCACCCAACGCCTTCGCGGCCGCTGCCGCGGAGTCCTGATCCTCGCCCAGGATCTTGATGAGAACTCGGGTGCTCGCCGCATCCCGTCGCGCGACGACGGAATTGATCACACCGATCCTCGTGCGACCTTTGGCCTGGCCGAGCGCATCGCGGAGGGCCTTCGCGGACTCCTCGCCCGCAATGCGCTCGAGCGCATTCCGGGCATGGACCGACAGCTCCTCTTCAAGGACCAGGGGCGCCAGGGCCGGCACCGATGCCTGCGTGCCGATAAGTGCCAACTGGCGGCACACGAAGGACCGGGCCACGTACGAATAGGCGGGGGTGAGCGTCGCCGCGATTCGCCGTTCGAGCGCCGCGCGATTCGCCATGTTCCCCTGCACGGCCATGACCGCCTTGTCGATCGGGCCCTGGACCGGCGCCGGATCGTCGCCGGTCTTGTACGTCTTCAGCGCCTCGAAGGCCTTGTCGAGGTCCGCGTCCTGTGGTGTTTGCGACATGCTCGTTTCCTCGGTCACACGGTCCAGGGCGCGCGCATCGCCCGCCGGCGCATCTGATTGGCGGTCTCATCGCCGATAAACGTTTCGCTCACCGGATCCCACTTCTGCGTGCGGCCCGTCCAGGTAGCGATGTTCGCGAGGTGCCCGACGTTTGACGATCGCGTCGCGGCCTCCACATTCGACACCGGCTGCGAGCGCAGCCGAATCGCCTGAATCCAGTTGTCGTGGTGCGCGTAACCGCGCGCCCGATAGATCTGCTCGGCCAGGTCCTGCGGCGAGGTGGCACCGGTCTTCGCGTCGGCCGCCTGCAGCGGCTCGGGCGGCGTCAGCTTCACGTCCGCCAGGATGGCCGGGTTGGAGGCCTTCAGCGGGCCCTGACGTCCGGCGACGATCCATCCGCGGTCGCCGACGAACAGGATCTCCCACATGAAGCGCGTCGCCGGATCGAAGCCCGCCGGAATTTCCTGGAACTTGGGATTGAGCTGGCCCTGGAACGACTGCACGAGGACGCCGTTCGCGTACTTGTAGTCGATGATCCGACGCTCGGGCGTCCCGGGAACGATCTCCACCGGGCCGCTGTCGTCCATTCCCATCACCCACTGCGCGATGTCCAGGTGATGCACGCCATTGGACGTGATGCTGCCGCCCGCGAAATCTCGCTGAATATCCCACGGTACAGTTCGCGAGCCCCGTTGACCGATCGGGTGATAGCGGCTGTTGAAGGGATGGTAGGGCGCCGGGCCGAGCCACATATCCCAGTCGAGGCCGGGAGGGACGGGCTGCTCCGGAAGATTGAGGACCTGGCTCGTTCCGTACCAGTTGCAGTAGATGTTCTTCAGCGTCCCGATCCGGCCGATCTGAATGAGGTGGCGGGCGGCCACGAAGTCGTCTACGGAGCGTTGCTGGAAGCCCCCCTGGAAGATCCGATTATGGCGGCGGAAGGTGTCGACCATTGCCCGCCCTTCGTGAATCGTGAGGGAGGCGGGCTTCTCGCAGTAGACGTCCTTACCGGCCTTTGCGGCCATCGTCGAGATGACCGCATGCCATCGGTCGCCCGTGGCGATCAGGACGGCATCGATATCCGGACGCGCCAGAAGCTCGCGGAAGTCCTTGTAGGTCGTGCAGCCCTTGTAGTTTCCACGCTTGGTCTCGGCCGCATACGCGGTTTCGACCGTGTTCTTTGCGTCATTCACGCGCCAATCGTCGACGTCGCACACGGCGACCACCTGCAGGTCCGGGTTGCTGACCATCCGTCGAAGGTTCCCGTTACCCATGATGCCGACGCCGATGGAAGCGACACTGATC
>JANNHC010000253.1:0-3248 GCA_031404215.1 Acidobacteriota bacterium | reverse complement strand
CCTGCACGTCGCGAGTGGCCGCTTGTTGAGCTGGCATACTTGTGGCGATGAGGATCACGAAGGCAAGAGCAGACCCGGCGTGGCGACCGATGTGGCGACTCGGCATGATGAAGCTCCGGCGTGGCTGTTTCTGCTGAAATTAGACACCAGAATGGCTGGCTTGGCCTGTACGTGTCCTTCTCGCCGGCTATCCACGACCTCTCGATCGGCTGTCTGCACGCGTCGCGTCGGCTGGTCGCCCGCTCGGCGGCTCTTGCGCCCTCGCACGTCCGAACGGTACACTCCCGCGCATCTCAGTTAAGGAGGCTCCTGCAGTGCCCGTCCTCGATTTATGGTCCATGGCGTTCGTCTTCCTGCTGGCGACGTTTGTCGGCTTTCAGGTGATTCAGAACGTCTCACGATTGCTGCACACCCCGTTGATGTCGCTCACGAACGCCATTTCGGCCATCGCGGTCGTCGGCTCCATCATCATCGCGGGCGAACAGAAATCCACGTTCAGCATGATTCTAGGCACGATCGCCGTCGCGGCCTCGGTCACCAACATCGTCAGCGGCTTCCTGATCACGGACCGCATGCTGAAGATGTTCCGTGAGCGGCGGCCCAAGTCATGAGCATCGCCGAACATCTCACACAGGCCAGCTACCTCGCCGCGGCCGCGCTGTTCATTCTCTCGCTCCGGTGGCTGAGCGCGCCAACCACCGCAAGACGGGGGGTGGGGGCGGGCGTGGCCGGCATGACGGCGGCCATCGTGGGCACGCTGCTCCATCCGGAAATCGTCAACTACACGTGGATCATCGTCGCGTTGGTTGTCGGGACCGCGATCGGCGTGCCCTTGTCGAGGGTGCCGCTCACCGCCGTGCCTCAGCGGACGGCCCTCTCGCACGCGTTCGGTGGTCTTGCGGCAGGCCTCGTCGGCACCGCGAAATACGCGCTGTGGCTGCACGATGGCGAGTTGACGACGTTCCGGATGACGGCGATCGGGATCGAGGTGATCCTCGGATACGTGACGTTCACGGGCAGCCTGATGGCGGCCGGCAAGCTGATGGAGATCGTGCCCACGCGTCCGATGACCTATCGCGGGCAGAACGTGGTGAACCTCGGGCTGCTTGCGATTGCCGCGGGTGCCGCGGTGGTCTTGTTGTTCAAGCCCGACATGTGGCTGCTCTTTCCCGCGATCATCGTGCTGTCGCTGCTCTTCGGCGTGCTGATGATCATGCCGATCGGCGGGGCCGACATGCCCACGGTGATCTCGCTCTTGAACGCGTACGCCGGCCTGGCGGCGGTGGCGATGGGGTTCGTGCTCGAGAACAAGGTCCTCATCACGGCGGGGGCGCTCGATGGATCGTCGGGCCTGATTCTCTCGATCATCATGTGCCGGGCCATGAACCGATCGTTCACGAACGTGCTGTTCGGCGCCTTCGGCCAGGTGCAGGCCACGACCGCCGGGGCCGAGGTCCGCACGGTCAAGAGCGGCACGGCGCGGGATGCGGCCGACCTGCTGGAGAACGCCAGCAAGGTCGTGATCGTTCCGGGCTACGGCATGGCTGTCGCGCAGGCGCAGCACCGCGTGAAGGAAATTTACGATCAGCTGACGAAGCGCGGGGTGGACGTGAAGTTCGCCATCCATCCGGTCGCCGGCCGCATGCCGGGCCACATGAACGTGCTCCTCGCGGAAGCGGAAGTGCCGTACGAGTCGCTCATCGAGATGGACGAGATCAACCGGGACCTGCCTCAGACCGACGTCGTGCTCGTCGTGGGCGCCAACGACGTGGTGAATCCCGCCGCCCGCCACGATGCGAAGAGCCCGATCTACGGCATGCCGATCATCGACGCCGACAAGGCCAAGTTCGTGATCGCCAACAAGCGATCGATGAACCCCGGGTTCGCGGGCATCGACAACGAGCTGTACTACGCCGACAACACGCTCATGATCTTCGGCGATGCGAAAGCCGTCCTGGGCGATGTCGTCAAGGCGCTGGCGGGGGATTCCACTCACTAAAATGCAGGAAATCCTCGACTTTTTTCTCCATCTCGACGCGCACCTGGCGGAATTCGTCGGCCGATACGGCGCGTGGGTCTACGGGTTGCTCTTCGCGATCATTTTTGCGGAGACCGGCCTGGTCGTGACGCCGTTTTTGCCTGGCGACTCGCTGCTGTTTGCGGCCGGGGCGCTGGCCGCCACGGGCGCGATGGATGTCCGACTGCTGCTCGTGCTTCTGACCGTTGCCGCGATCCTGGGAAACTCGGTCAACTACGCGATCGGACGATTCGTCGGCCCACGGGTCTTTCGCGCCGATGCGTCACACCCGTTGTTGAACAAACAGCATCTGGAGCGCGCGCACGCGTTCTTCGAGAAGTACGGCGGCATGGCGGTCGTGCTGACGCGATTCGTGCCGATCATCCGGACGTTCGTGCCGTTTGTCGCGGGTGCGGGCGCGATGCGCTACCCCGTGTTCATGCTGTACAACGTCGCGGGGGGTGTGCTCTGGGTGGTGGTCTGTGTCGGGGCGGGCTACGCGTTCGGCAACGTGCCGATCATCAAGAACAATTTTGCGTTCGTGGCGATGGGGATCGTGGCGGTGTCGCTGATTCCGATGCTCGTCGAGTGGGTGAAGCACACAAAAAAAGGGCAGCGGGATTAGCCGCTGCCCTCTCGTGATCACGGTTCAGTCGCTTACGCGAGTCGAACGTTCTCGGCGCGCGGACCCTTGGGTCCCTGACCCTTTTCGAAGGTCACGGCCTGTCCCTCGCGGAGGCTGTCGAACTGGCAGCCGTTGCATGCGGACTGGTGGAAGAAATACTCACTGCCGTCGCTTGCGGCCACAAAGCCGAAGCCCTTTTCGCTCACCAACCGCTTGATCGTACCGTTCGTAGGTGCTGCCATCTCTAAATCTCCTCGTGCGAGTGACGGTTCGCGGCCGCGCGCGGACATTTCCACGCATTCAAACATATGGCTGGCCGCCGCAGATACGGCATGTGCGCAACCGTTTTCCCGAACAACGCAGCTTTGGTGAGGTCTGGATCAGATACCCGGATGCGATCGGGTCGACGACAGGCTCAGAAAGCAGAACCTCTAATATACTACATTTGTAACAGACCTGTCTGATATACCCCTGACCAGGCCAGAGACCGGCAGACTTGGCAATCCTAGTAGAACCAAGCACAACCCCGCAACAACACCCTGCAGAGCCTGGGTAGAACCCCATAGAACCTCGACAACCCGGAGAACCCAGCAGAACCCGCCCGGG
>JANNHC010000252.1:0-5035 GCA_031404215.1 Acidobacteriota bacterium | reverse complement strand
GGCGACTGGGTTGTGGAGTCAAGAGCCCGGTCGGTCTCGCGCGGAGAACGGAGAGAACCTCGCGCGGAGCAACGCAGAGCACGCAGAGGGGGCACCTGCCCGGAGCGCCGCCAGGGCGTGCCGCCGACGCCGGCCTGTCGGCCGGCCTGACGGGAGGACTCGAGATCCACAGAAACAAGCAGCACCCGAGCCCCGCTGTTTGTTTCTGTGGATCTCGAGTCCTCCCGCCGCGCGCAGCGCGGGTCGGCGGAACGCCGGTTGCGGCGTCCTCTGCGTCCTCTGCGTTCTCTGCGATCTCCGCGCGAGGTTCTCCGCGCGAGGCCGACCGGGCGCTTGACTCCACAACCCAGTCGCCTCTAACGTCCCGTCATGCAAACACTGCTTGCGGAAGCCATCGGCACGATGCTGCTCGTTCTGCTTGGGAACGGCGTCGTGGCGAACGTGGTGCTCAATCGAACAAAGGGGCACAACAGCGGCTGGATCGTGATCACGGTCGGATGGGGCATCGCGGTCGCGATGTCCGTATATGCCGTCGGGCGCATCAGCGGCGCGCACCTGAATCCGGCTGTCACGCTCGGCCTCGCGTCGATCGGGAGCTTTCCCTGGGCGGAGGTCCCGGGCTATATCGTGGCGCAGATGATTGGCGGCTTCGCCGGCGCGGTGCTCATGTGGCTGATGTATCTGCCGCACTGGGGCGTGACCGCAGATCCTGGCGCGAAGCTGGCCGTGTTTGCGACGGGTCCCGCCATCCGGAATCCCGTGTCGAATTTCATCGGCGAGGTCATCGGCACCGCCGTCCTCCTGTTTGGCATCCTCGCGATTGCGGCGAACGCGCAAACGCTGTCCACGCCGGGCGACGTCGATTTGTCGTTCGTGTTCAGCCGTGGCCTTCAGCCCCTCCTCGTCGGCGTGCTGGTGCTCGGCATAGGCGTGTCGCTCGGCGGTCCGACCGGCTACGCGATCAATCCCGCCCGCGATCTCGCGCCGCGCCTGGCGCATGCCCTGCTGCCAATCCCGGGAAAGGGACCGTCCGACTGGGCCTACAGCTGGATCCCCGTCGTCGGGCCCTTGATCGGCGGCATGGTGGGCGCCGTCGCCTATTTTGTCGTCGGGTTTTGAGCACAGGATGAAGAGAAGCAGGAGGTTCAATGCGTCGTTACGTCGGAGCGATCGATCAAGGTACCACGAGCACACGGTTCATGGTGTTCGACAAGGGAGGGCGCGAGATTGCGCGGCACCAGGTCGAGCACGATCAAATCCTGCCGCGGCCGGGATGGGTGGAGCACGATCCGCTGCAGATTGTCGCCCGCACGAATGAATCGATTTCCGGCGCCCTCAGGGCCGGACAGCTCACGGCGGCCGATCTTGCGGCGGTCGGCGTCACCAACCAGCGGGAGACGACGGTTGTCTGGAATCCGAAAACCGGCCGTCCTTGGTACAACGCCATCGTCTGGCAGGATACGCGTACCGATCGCATCATCAACGCCCTCGACAGCGCGTCGGCCGCGCTGATTCGATCCAGAACAGGGCTGCCTCCTGCGACCTATTTTTCCGGCGCGAAGATCCGGTGGATTCTCGAGAATGTGGACGGCGTGCGGGCGGCGGCGGAGCGCGGCGAGGCGATCTTCGGCAATATCGACACCTGGGTCATCTGGAACATCACGGGCGGCCGCGACGGCGGGTCGCACGTCACCGACGTGACCAATGCGAGCCGGACGATGCTGATGGATCTACGGACGCTGGCGTGGGACGACGACCTGCTCGCGATCTTCCAGATCCCCCGCGCGATGCTGCCGGCCATCAGGTCGTCCTCCGAGGCCGCGGGTTACGGCGTCACGCGCCGCAGCGGCCCGGTCGGCGGGGAAGTGCCAGTCAGCGGAGACCTCGGCGATCAGCAGGCCGCCACCCTGGGACAAGTCTGCGTCGCGCCCGGCGAGGCGAAAAACACGTACGGCACCGGCAACTTCATGTTGCTGAACACCGGCCGGGAGATCGTGCCGTCGAACGCGGGGCTGCTGACGACGGTGTGTTACCGCATCGGCGAGGCGGCGGCGGTGTATGCGCTGGAAGGATCGATTGCCGTCACGGGATCCGCCGTGCAGTGGCTGCGCGATCAGCTCGGCATCATCGGGTCGGCGAACGAAATCGAGGCGCTCGCGGCGTCGGTCCCGGACAACGGCGGCATCTATTTTGTCCCCGCGTTTTCCGGTCTCTTCGCGCCCTACTGGCGGTCGGATGCGCGCGGCGCCATCGTCGGACTCTCTCGGTTCAACACGAAGGCGCACCTGGCCCGTGCGACCCTCGAGGCCATCTGCTTCCAGACGCGCGCGGTGCTCGACGCGATGGTGAAGGATTCCGGCGTTCGCCTCGCGGTCCTCAAGGTGGACGGCGGTGCGACGGTGAACGACACGCTGATGCAGATGCAGGCGGACGTCCTCGGCGTTCCCGTCGTGCGGCCGGTCGTGGCGGAAACCACCGCGTTGGGCGCGGCGTACGCCGCGGGCCTGGCCACCGGCTTCTGGAAGGATCTCGACGACCTGCGGCAAAACTGGAAGATGGATCGGCAATGGGAGCCGCGGTGGACCGCCGATCAGCGAGATGCCGCCTTCGCCGGATGGGAGAAGGCGGTTCAACGGACGCTCAACTGGATCGAATAGGATCTCGATTTGGTTCTGCTTGGTTCTACCGGGTTCTGGAGTGAGAGAGAGATGCGACGATTTGTTCAGGCGACCGGGGCGGCGGCGATTCTGGCTGGCGCGATTGGGTACGCACAGCAGCCCGTCCCAGCCACGCAGCAACCACCGCGACCCGCAGCGCCTGGTCCTTCGACGCCGGGGGAACGCACGCCGGCGCCCGCCGAATCGCCGCAGCAGCCGGCCACTCCACCGCAGCCCGCGCCCCAGCAGGCGGGTTCGGCTCCAGTGGCCGTGAACGCGTACGAATCCACGTATCAGCCATTTCCCTCGCGCACGACGCTCATCAGGAATGCGATGATCCTGACGGCCGCAGGTCCCGTCATCGAGCGCGGCTCGATTCTGCTTCAGAACGGGAAGGTCGCGGCCGTCGGGCAAGCCGTCGCGGCGCCCGCCGGCGCGCTCGTAATCGACGCGACCGGCAAGTGGATCACGCCGGGGATCATCGACACGCACTCCCATCTCGGTGTCTACGCGGCTCCAGGCATCGCATCGCTCCAGGACGGCAACGAGATGACGAGCCCGAACACGGCGGACGTGTCGGCGGAGCATTCGCTCTGGCCGCACGACCCGCAGTTCGACCTCGCGCTTGCCGGCGGCGTCACGTCCATGCAGCTGCTTCCCGGCTCCGCCAACCTATTTGGCGGACGCGGAGTCACCGTGAAGAACGTGCCGTCGCGGACGGCCGAGGGCATGAAGTTTCCAGGCGCGCCGTACGGACTGAAAATGGCGTGCGGTGAAAATCCCAAACGCGTGTACGGATCGCGCAACACCGCGCCGCAGACCCGCATGGGGAACGTCGCCGGCTTTCGCCGGGCGTGGCAGTCGGCACTGGAGTACCGCGACAGCCTGCGGCGCTGGAAAGCCGCCGGGTCTGATCCGGAGAAGCGTCCCGCCAGGAACCTCCAGCTCGAGACGCTGGCGGGGGTGCTCGACGGCGAGATCCTCGTGCACAACCATTGCTACCGCGGCGACGAGATGGCCACGATGATCAACATCGCGCGGGAGTTCGGGTACAGGATCTCGTCGTTCCACCACGCGGTCGAGGCGTACAAGGTCCGCGATCTGCTGGCCGAGCACAATATCTGCGCGAGCATGTGGGCCGACTGGTGGGGCTTCAAGCTCGAAGCCTACGACGGAATCCGCGAAAATATCGCGCTCGTCGATCAGGCCAAGGCCTGCGCGATCGTGCACTCGGACGATCCGAACGGGATTCAGCGCTTGAACCAGGAAGCCGCCAAGGCCATGCGCGCGGGCACGGAAGCCGGCTTCAAGATCGACCGCGCGGACGCCGTCAAGTGGCTGACGATCAATCCCGCGAAATCGCTTGGGATCGACAGGCTCACCGGTTCGCTCGAGGCCGGGAAGAATGCCGACGTTGTGATCTGGACCGCGGATCCGTTCAGCGTCTATACCCATGCGGAGCGCGTCTTCGTGGACGGTGCGCTGCTGTACGACCGCACCGATCCGAACAAACAACCGCGCCGCGATTTTGCCACGGGTCTCGTGCCACAGGGAGGTGCACGATGAACGCCGCAAGCGTCGCGCTGATCTCGTCTGTCCTCGGCGCAACGATGCTGGCACAGACCGCGCCCCCGGCTGCCCGCCCCGCGCCGCGCCCGGCCCCGGTTGTCGCCCCGCCTGCCGCGCCGGTGGAGACCGTGGCCATTACGAATGCGCGGGTGCTACCGGTGTCGGGCCCCGCGATCGACCGCGCGACGGTGCTGATTCGCGGCCGAAAGATCGTGGCCGTGGGCGCCGGCATTCAGGCGCCGGCCGGCGCGCGCGTGATCGACGCGACAGGCCGGATTGTCACGCCCGGGTGGATCGAGTCGGCCACCCAGATCGGCATTGTCGAGATCGGGTCAGGAGCGGATGGCACCACCGATCAGGCGTCCACGGACAAGGACCTGAGCGCGGCGTTCAACGTGGTCGATTCGTTCAACGGCGAGTCCACGGTGATCGCGGTGACGCGGGCGGACGGGATCACGCGGGCCGTGGTGATGCCCGCGGGCACGGGCCACGTCATCCTCGGCCAGGGCGCCCTGTTCGATCTCTCCGGCGCGCAGGTGCCGGCCAGCGTCGTCAAGGCGCCGGTCGCGATGTTCGCAAACCTGGGCGAGGCCGGTGCCGCCTCCGAGGGCGGTTCGCGTGCGTCCGCGATGTTGCGGCTGCGTGAAGCGCTGCAGGACGCGGTCGATTTCAGCCGCAACCGGGCCGCGTGGAACATGGCCCAGCGCCGTCCATACGCGCGGGGACGACTCGATATGGAGGCGCTCGGCGCCGTGGTGCGCGGGGAGCTTCCGTTCGCGGTGCATGCCAACCGCGCCAGCGATCTGCTG
>JANNHC010000251.1:0-15298 GCA_031404215.1 Acidobacteriota bacterium | reverse complement strand
CATCATGGATGGCCCGGAGCGAAGCCTCGTCAACCGACAGCAGCGTCGCCCCGATCGCGGGAGGACGGAAGACACGGCCGTGAAGCATCCCCGGATGAGTGAAGACGTGTACTTAGACTTGACGTCAGGTGCACTTGGCAGGCACGTCGGGTCTGGGTAGCGGCTTGCCGACAATGGTGTAGCGGGATGGATCCGTAAGCGGTGCCTTGGGGTCCACTTTCAGCGAGAAACGACGAAATTTCGTGGCTTCCAGAAGCGGTCCGATTCCGATGCTTCGACCGCCCGCGACTGGCCGGACGACGCCGTTCACGATGGTGAGGTCGCTGACGGGCCGCCCCAGGCGCTCGGCGCCAAGGGCGAGGAGCGCCTGCCGCGCGGTCGCGGCAGCCTGGCGCACGGCCGTCCCACCCCGCGTGAGTCCGGTACTGCCGCCCGTGCCTCCCTGGTTCGGGCAGCGGCCGGTGTCCCCGTCCACGATCGAGATGCGCTCCGTCGCCACGCCAAGTTCCTCGGCCGCCATCTGCGCCACGGCGATTCGCATGCCGGTCCCGACGTCGACCTTTCCCGTGTAGACGGTCACGGAGCCATCGGGGTGGATCACGAGGAAGCTGTCCACTTCGGTCGGATCGAGCGGCTTTCCAGCCTCGCCAGTGCCCGACGCCGTCTGGGCCCTGGCGGGCAGCGGCGTCCCCCCGAATGCGAAGCTCACCACCAGCGCCCCGCCGGCTTTGAGTAGATCGCGTCGCGAGAGGGATGCGTCCGTCTCGATGTCCATGACTACACTACGCCTGTGACGCGCGCATCACGGCGCGGAGGATACGCGTGTGCGCACCGCAGCGACACAGGTTGCCGTCCATCGCCTGCTTGGCCTGATCCAGTGTCGGCTTCGGCGTCCGTGCGAGCAGCGCCTTGGCCGCGATGATCATGCCGCTCGTGCAGTAGCCGCACTGGGCGGCCTGTTCGGCGATGAAGGCCGCCTGAACAGGGTCGGGTCTTTCAGGCGTTCCAAGTCCCTCGACAGTCGTGATGTGGCGCCCGGCGGCGGCGCTGACAGGTATGACGCAGGCACGCGCGGCCTGTTTGTCGATCAAGACGGCGCAGGCGCCGCACTGCCCGAGACCGCATCCGAGCTTGGGACCGTGCACGCCGAGCGCCCCTCGGAGTGCATACAGCAGCGGCTCGTCCGGATCCCACGCATCGACGGACACCGATCGCCCGTTGAGGCGGAACGTATATGTGGCCACGCGGCACGCATGATAGCAGCATCCGGCTACCGGAGCTTCGTCAGCCCATCACTGTCTTGTCACCCGCGTTGTCGCCTCATCGAGGCGCTCTCACCCATGCCTCGTTGAAGTGCGCGTGCTTGATCGTTTTGCGCGGCAGACGCTGTTGCGCGTCGGGCGTCACCGAGGCCGGGGGCGCGAAATAGCTGTAGGTCGCGTGCAGGGTGCCGTCGGCCGCCTGGAAGATCGACGGGTAATGATATTCCCCGCGTTGCCGCGGGTCGGACGTCTCCGGATCTCTCTCGAGATGCCGCGTCCATTTCCACGTCCGCCCTTCGTCGTCCGAGACCGACACGGCGAGGCTGTAGCGGCCGGATTCGAGGTCGTTATAGATCAACGCCCAGTCGCCGTTTCTGAGGACGAGCGCTTCGGCGCCGGATCCCGGGTTCGGGAGGTCACTGTCCTCGACGCGGCTCCAGGTGTCCCCGCGATCGCTCGAGCGGCTGATCATGAGCCGCTTGGGCGGCGGGCCGTTGTCGCGCATGTAGGCGACGAGCGTGCCGTCTTTTTTCCGGGCGAGCGACGGCTGGATGTTGCCGGCCCCGACGAGCGGCGTGCTCGTCTTCCACGTCACGCCGCGATCGTCGCTGATGGCCATCAGCGAGAAGCTGAACCCGTCGGAGTAGAGTGGAACGATGAGCCGTGAGCTGTCCAGCACGTAGGGATGGGCGCGTGTCATCCAGCCCAACCGGCGGCTCAGCTTGTCGGCCGCGGTCTTCTTCAACCGCTCTACATGTTCGATCGCGCGCGCGTCCTGCGACGACGCCGCGAGCAGCGCATCGGCCTCGGCGTTCACGGTTCGCGGGAACTCGTCCCCCGGTGTGATGTGAAGGACGTCGTTCACGGTCCACCGCGGCGCGCCGTCGCCCCGGTAGTCGGTCGAGATCTTGTACTTCATCAGCGCCGTATGCCACTCGTTCGCGAGGATGGTCGGCCACAACAGCCACAAGCGGTTCTGGGGATCGAGAAACATCGTGGCGTTCGTATCCGGATAGCCGACGGTGTCGGCCATCACGAACGGCGTACTCCAGCGGCTGGATCCTTTCTTCAGCCGGGCTCCGAGCACTTGCACGTCGTCGGCCGTTCGTTCGCCCGAGCCGTGGAACCAACAGGTCAGCAGGTCGCCGCCGGGAAGCTCGACGATCATTGAGGCGTGGTTGTGCCAGTGCTCGAGCGGGAAAAGGACCTCGGAGGTCAGGAAGGGACGTTCGGGTGTGCCCGTGGACGCGACCTCCGGTGTCTGCCGGAGCGCGTCGTCGGGCGCAAGCGCGAGTATCGCGATCAGCGCGAGGATGGACGTCCGCATGTTTTGCGTTTTACCCCTTTTCCCCGGACTCTACAGCAAACGCAGGGCTTTGTTATCGGGCTTTTGATCATTACAATACGCGTGGTCTCGGATCTGTCACGCAGCGGGACACCCCAGAGAGGTTCGCATGAGGTCCATTGCCATCTGCGCGCTCGCGGCCCTCGTTGGCGGCATGCAGGCGCCTGCGGGGCAGCGCCCGTATCGCACGCTCGACGACCGGTTCGATCCGCCGCATTACGCCACGGCAGACGCGTGGAACGCCCGCGCCGCCTACCTGCGCGAGCATGTGCTCGCGTCCGCCGGACTCCTGCCGCTGCCTGAAAAGACTCCGCTGCGGCCGTCAATCTTCGGCGAGGTGCGTCGCTCCGATTACACCGTGTCGAAGGTGTATTTCGAGAGCCTGCCGGGCTTCTTCGTCACAGGCAATCTCTATCGTCCCGTCGGGGATGGCCCGTTTCCGGCGATCCTGTCGCCGCATGGCCATTGGGCCTACGGCCGTCTCGAAAACACCGCCCTCAATTCCGGGCCCGGCCGCGCGATCAGCCTGGCGCGGCAGGGCTTCGTCGTCTTCACCCACGACATGGTCGGCTATAACGACAGTCAGCAGGTGCCGCACACTTTCAGCGGTCCTCGCGAGTATCTCTGGGGACTCAGTTTGTCCGGCCTGCAGCTCTGGAACAGCATCCGCGCGATCGATTTTCTGGAGACGCTGCCGTACGTGCGGCGGGATGCGATCGGCATGACGGGCGAGTCCGGCGGGGGTACGCAGACGTTCCTGACCGCGGCGGTCGACCCGCGGGTCGCCGTCGCAGCGCCGGTCAACATGATTTCCCTTCACATGCAGGGTGGGTGTCTCTGCGAAAACCCGCCGGGCCTGCGTCTGGAGACGACGAACCTCGAGATTGCGGCGGCGATCGCGCCCCGGCCTCTGCTGATGGTGTCGGCCACGGGAGACTGGACGGCCGAGACCCTGGAAGTCGAATACCCGGCAATGCGCACCATTTACGAGCTCCTGGGCGCCGCCGAGCGCGTGCGCGCCGTCCGCATGACCGCAGAGCACAACTACAACAAGGACAGCCGGGAAGCGATGTATGCGTGGATGGCGCGGTGGCTGCAGCGCGCACCGGCCGACGTGCACCCGGTGGAGCGTTCGTTCTCGCCGGAGCCCTTATCGAATCTGCTCGTATTCCATCAGCGTCCACTTCCTTCGAATGCGGTGGACGTCGCCGGGCTGACTGACGAATGGATCGCCGCCGCGAAGCGGCAGGTGGCGAGCGGCGATGCTTCGGCGTTCAGGGCGAGTCTCAGGCATGCGCTTGGTTTCGGGGAGGAGGTTGATCTGCTTGTCCCTCCGCCTAAGCCGGTCCTTCCGCCTCGCACCGTGCTCCTGGGCGCGCCGAATCCAGAATTGGAACGTGCGCTGGGGGCCGCTGGCTTGCGGGCCAGCGTGATTCCGTTCACGCGGTTCGATTCGGCCGCGGCAGGGAAGGTCCGGCACTTCGACACCTACAATCGCACCGCCGCCAGCCAGCGAGTGGCAGACATCGTCTCTGCCGTGCGCGCGCATCCCGGGGCGGCAGTGGTCGCAGACGGTGAGACCGCGCTGGCAGCGATCCTGGCAGCCGCAATTGCGCCCATGCCGCTGGCCGTCCTCGACGTCGGCCAGTTCGATACGTCGAGCGACGCCGACTTCGTGGACCACTTGTACATCCCCGGGCTCCGGCGGGCCGGCGATCTGCGGACCGCCGTCGCGATGTCTCGCGGAGAAATCGTCGTGCACCACGCGGGCCCGACGTTCAACGTGAAGGGCGTGCAGCCGCGATCCGGCAAAATGACGACCGCCGACATCGTCGCTTTGGCGCGCAAGGCTGCTTCGACTCGCAGACGCTGACGTGGAGACCAGCTCCGTGACCCCTGTGTCTCAGCGGTTGAGTCGCTCCGTGCGCGCTCTTGTCGTCGCCGCAATCCCGGTGATCACCCTGACGCTCGGCCTGCGCGCCCAGGAGCACGTCCACACGGCGCCAACCGGGCCCGTGCCTCTGCAGCCGCTCGCCCAACAGGTGCGGCGTCTTGAAACCGCGCTGGCCTATCTGGGTCAACCGCTGCCGGCCGCGGATCGCCGGTTGTTCGACGACGCGATCGGGATGAGAGATGCGGCTGCCGCCGTAGTGCGCCTGCAGGAGGTGCTCGATCAGTTCGTACTTGCCACCGTGCACATCAACCCGGAGAGCCGAGTCAAGGTTGTCCAGGGCGCCGCGCGGCCCGAACTGCTGCAAGGGGGGACGCGGCTTTTTCTGGTGAAGGTGCTCAACGAAGCCGGCGTGACGGCGCCGCTCGCCGTCCAGAGTCCGAACAGCGGCCGCGTGTTCATCCCGTCGCGCGGCGGAGCCGGCGCCGCCGGACCGCCGAAGGAACTCACTGAGGTGCACGTGCGTGAGCGGTGGGCCGACATTTCCCTCTACACCGCCTCGCCGATGCGTTCGCGGCTGTCTGGCCTCGGCGTCGAGTACTTCATCCTGCAGGTTTACAGTCGCGATGCGGGCCAGCGTTCTGCCGTGCTCGCCTTCAACGTCGGACAAGGCACCCAGGACATCGGGTTTCGCAACGACATCGACGTCCTGTTCACCTCCGTGCCCGCGCATCACGTGCGGCTGCGGGTCGTGGACGAGCACGGCGAGCCGGCGACCGCCGCGTTTCTCGTGAAAGACCACGCGGAGCGGATTTACCCGACGTCGTCCAAACGCCTCGCGCCCGACTTCTATTTTCAGCCGCAGGTCTATCGCGCGGATGGCGAGTCGATCGACCTGCCGTCCGGATCATTCACGCTGACGGTGTCGCGGGGGCCCGAGTACCTGCCGCAGTCGCGCCGGGTCGCCCTCGCGGGCCCGGACGAGTGGCTGTTCCGGCTCGTGCGCTGGATCGACCCCGCGCGGTACGGGTGGTATTCCGGCGATCATCACATTCACTCCGCCGGCTGTTCGCATTACGACAACCCGACCGAGGGCGTGTTGCCGCGGGACATGTGGCCGCAGATTGCCGGGGAAGCGCTCCACGTCGCATCGGTGTTGACGTGGGGGCCCTCGTACTATTTCCAGAAACAGTTCTTCACCGGCGACGATCATCCGCTCTCGAAACCCGGAAAGCGGCTGATGCATTACGATCTGGAGATCTCGGGGTTTCCGTCGAGCCATGCGGGGCATCTCGTGCTGCTCGGGCTCAAGGATCAGGACTATCCCGGGACGAAGCGGCTGGAAGACTGGCCCACGTGGACGCTGCCGATCCTGCGGTGGGCCAAGGCGCAAGGAGCGGTCGTCGGGTTCGCGCACTCTGGCTGGGGGCTGAACGTCCGGAGCCAGACGCTTCCCAACCTTGAAATGCCGGCGTTCGACGGCATCGGCGCCAACGAATTCATCGTCGATGTGACCCATCCCGACGCGGTTGATTTCATCTCGGCTGGAGATACGCCTCACATCTGGGAACTGAACATCTGGTATCACACCCTGAACGCGGGGTTCCGCACGCGCATCAGCGGCGAAACGGACTTTCCGTGCATCACGGACGATCGAGTCGGGCTCGCGCGATCGTACGCGAAGGTCGATGGCGCACTCACATACAGGAAGTGGATCGACGCCGTGAAGGCCGGCCGTAATTACGTGTCGGACGGGAAGAGCCATCTGATGGATTTCACCGTCAACGACGTGCAAGGTGGCACGCGCGACAGCGAACTCCGGCTCGGAGAGCCTGGGCGTGTGACGGTGACGGTAAAGGCTGCGGCACGCCTGGACGAGTCGCCGAACGACGCGCTCCGCCGGCAGCCCTACGATGTCACGCCGTACTGGGATCTCGAACGCGCGCGCATAGGCATCCGTCGCGAGGTCGCCGTCGAGATCGTCGTCAACGGCCTGGTAGTCGCCAGTCAGCCGCTCGTCTCCGACGGCGCGATCCGGGATCTGACCTTCGACGTCCCGATCGAGCGCAGCAGCTGGATCGCCGCGCGCATACTCCCGGCGGCGCACACCAACCCGGTGTTCGCGCTGGTTGGCGGGAAGCCGATCCGGGCGTCCCGCGACAGCGTGCAGTGGTGCCTGAACGCGGTCAACCAGTGCTGGACGCAGAAGTCGCCGCAGATCCGGGCCACCGAGATCGACGCCGCACGTCAGGCGTATGATCATGCCCGAGCGGTGTATGCGCAACGTTTGACAGAGACGTCACAGGGGGCGGCGCTTCGATGATGAGACGACTGATTGGCGTGACCATCGTGACCGCCGCCCTGGCTTGGGCGGCCGCCGTGATGACGTCAGCCGCGGAAAACACAGCAAAGGGTGCCAGCCGCCTTGGGGGACAGCAGGCTCCGCAGGGCGGCAGGGTGGACTTCGAGCGGCAGGTTCAGCCGATCATCGCCGACCACTGCCTCGAGTGTCACAGCCAGGACAAGCGGAAGGGCGGGCTGTCGCTCGCGACTTATGCGGACGCGCTCGAGGGCGGGCGCAATGGTCCGGCAATCCGGCCGGGCAGCAGCGTGCGAAGCATCCTCCTTCACCGGCTGACCGGCGCGGTCGAGCCGCAGATGCCCAAGGATGAGAACCCGCTGAGCCGGGTCCAGGTCGCTCTCATCCGGCGCTGGATCGATCAGGGTGCACGCGCGACTGCCACGTCGCCGCCCGCCCCGCCGCCGTGGGAAGCGCCGCTGGCGCTGACCCCTCCACACGTGCCCACCGCAATCTGGCCGGCGTGGTCCGCGCCCCTCGACCGGTTCGTGGCGAAATACCTCGCGGCGCGAAAGATGCCCCAGCCGGAGGCTGTGTCCGACGTGTTGTTCGCGCGGCGGGTGTACCTCGACGTATGGGGCTTGCTCCCCACCCCGGAGGAACTGCAACGGTTCGTGGACGACCCCGCGCCCGCGAAACGCGCAGCTCTGGTGGCGTCGCTCCTCGCCGACGATCAGAAATACGCCGAGCACTGGATGTCGTTCTGGAACGACCTGCTGCGCAACGAAGACGGGGTCACCTACTTCTCCGAGACCGCGGGCCGCAAGAGCATCTCGGACTGGCTGCTGCCGGCCCTCGCGACAAACGTGTCCTACGATCAGTTCGTCACCAAACTCATCAATCCCCGCGCGCCGGGGGATCCGGACGGATTTCTCGTCGGCGTGAACTGGCGCGGGGAGACGAGCGCGGCGGTGACGCCGTGGATGCAGGCCGGGCAGAACAGCGCCCAGATTTTTCTCGGGATCAACTTGAAGTGCAACGCCTGCCACGACAGCTTCGTGAGCAAATGGAAATTGAAGGACGCGTATGCCCTCGCGGCGTACTTCGCGCCGGAGCCGACGCTGCAGATGTACCGGTGCGACGTTGCGCTCAATCGGTATGCCAAACCGGGTTTTCTCTTTCCCGAGCTCACGCACGCGCCGGCGTCAGCGTCACTCGCCGATCGTCGCGCCGCCGCTGCCGCCACGTTCATGGATCCGCGCATGGGGCGCTTGCCGCGCACGTTTGTCAATCGCATCTGGCAACGCCTGCTGGGGCGCGGGCTGGTCGCGAATGCCGATGAAATGGACGGCGTGCCCTGGAGTCCCGAGGTGCTCGACTGGCTGGCCGGCGATTTCGTCGATCATCGCTACGACATCAAGCACGTGATCCAGACGATCGTGACGTCGCGCGCGTACGCGATGCCGGCGGTGCCGCGTTCCGGCGAGCCCCCCCCGCGCGGATACGTGTTCGACGGACCTGAGGTGCGCCGGCTGACGGCGGAGCAGTTTGCCGACGCGGTCGGCGCGATGACCGGCGAGTGGAACACCTACCCGGCGAAGATGCCCGCCGCCCCGCCCGCCACACGACCGCGGACCGGTCCACCGCCGTCCATGGAGTCCACCGCCGGCGTCTACGGCCGGGAGTGGCGCGTGGCCTCGAGCAGCCTGAGCCGCGCGCTCGGCCGGCCCATACGCGATCAGGTGACGTCGGTCCGGGCGGGTCAGGCTTCGACACTCCAGGCGCTGGAGCTCGTCAACGGAGAAATGCTGACCCGCTGGCTCTCGCGCGGCGCGCGCCGGCTGCTCGGAGAGTTGCCGCCCGAGCCGCTGAGCCTGTACAACCGGACGGTCGCTGGCCGCACGGCAAGTGCAAGCGCGTTCGACGTCGATATCAACGGCGCCGCCAGGCTCTGGCTGGTCGTGCACGAGAACGGATCGAATGTTCCCGAAGTGCTGCAGCCCGCCTGGGCCCAGGCCGAGCTGGTCGGACCCTCCGGCGTCACGCCACTGTCCTCGCTCCGCCCGGTGGACGACCGAGGACTGCGCAGCAGCGAGGGCCCCATTCGCGTCCTCCTGTCGAACGGCGAGGGCGTCCGCGTGAAAAATCCGTCCGTCCTGGTTTACGATCTGGCCGGCCGCGGCTTCACCAGCTTCCGTGGCATGATCGGCCTCGAGAATCCGCAGAGCGAAATCGGATCGACGCTGAATCCGCAGATCCGGTTTTTTGTCTTCAGCGCCGCGCCGAACATGGAACGGCTGCTGCCGCCGGCGCCCGGTGCGCCGCTGCCGGCTCCGCCGGCGTTGCAGACGGCCACGGAAGTAATCGACCGCATGTTCCGCCACGCACTCGGACGCCTGCCGTCGCCTGAAGAACGGCGCGCCGCGGAAGCAGCTTTGCACGATCCGTCCGGTGGCAGCCGTCCGTTCGCGCCCGGTCTTGCGGACCTGCTCTGGGCCATTACGATGAAGCCGGAGTTCCAGCTGATTTATTGATCGAACCAATCCGTAGCGCAGCCTTTCACGGCTGCCTGGGGAGGCCAGTTTGTGAGGACGCCATGACCCGAGAGGAACAGGCAATCTATGCCCACGTGAGCCGGCGGGGCTTCATGGGTGCGACGGCCGCCGCGACGCTGTCCGCGCTCGTCGGTCGCGAGCCCATGCTCGTGCGCACACAGGCCCGGAAAACAGCGACCGCTGATGCGGTGATCGTGCTCTGGATGGCCGGGGGTATGGCGCAGACGGAAACCTTCGATCCCAAGCGCTACACCCCGTTCGCCCCGGGGGTGAAGATCGAGCAGGTGCTCAGCACATTTCCAGCAATCGACACCGCCGTCGATCACATCAAATTCACGAAAGGGCTCGAGCAGATCGCGAGCGTCATCGACCGCGGCGCCGTGATTCGCACGTTCAACGCCGCGGATCTGGGGTTCATCCTCCACTCACGGCACCAGTACCACTGGCATACCGGCTACATTCCTCCGCAGTCCATTGCGATGCCGCATCTTGGCGCGGTCATCTCGAAGACGCTGGGACCGAGAAATCCAGACGTGCCGGCGTTCATTGCCATCGGTCAGACCGTGGAAGGCGCGGGGGAAATCGCGACGTTGAAAGCGTTCCACACCGCCGGTTTCCTCGGGACCGAGCACGGGCCGTTCCTCATCGTCGATCCCCAGGATGCCGCGTCCGCCGTAAGGCCGCCGAAAGAGCTTGGCGATGCCCGATTTCGCAGCAGGCGCGCGTTGTTCGAAACGCTGCTGGGTGAGGAGCCGGTTTACCGATACGGCGGCGATTTCCAGCGCGAATCGCTCGCCAAGTCGCTCGATGCCGCCGACAGGCTGCTGAAATCGCCCTCGGCGAAGGCATTCGACCTGTCGCTCGAGCCAAAGAAAAGCCTCGACGCTTACAACACCGGCCGATTCGGTCAGGGCTGTCTGCTGGCGCGGCGGCTCGTCGAGGCGGGCGCGCGCTACGTCGAGGTCACGTCGGAATACATTCCCTTCCTGTACTGGGACAGCCACGAAAACGGCCACGAACGCGCGGCTGCGATGAAGAGACTGATCGACGCCCCGATTGCGCAGCTCGTTCGCGACCTCGAGGAGCGCGGCCTGCTCGATCGCACGCTGGTGGTGCTTGCCAGCGAATTCGTCCGGGACGCACTCACCGAGGGCAAGGTCGGCAAGGAAGTGAAGGACCAGGCGATCAACATCCCGAACGTGCTCAGCGAGCCCCGTCATTACGGCATGCACCGGCACTTCACCGCCGCCGGTTCGATACTCATGTTCGGGGGCGGGATCAAGAAGGGTTTTGTGTACGGCAGGACAGCCGAAGAGCGTCCCTGCACGACCATTGAGAACCCGGTCGTGATGGAGGACCTGCACGCGACGATGTACCACGCGCTGGGTATTGCGCCCGATACCTCCTACGTCGTTGAACGCCGGCCGGTGTATGTCACAAGCGACGGCAAAGGGGAGCCGATCCTGGATTTGTTTGCGTAGGCAGGTCTATCCGAACGGCATGCCCCGTCGGGTGTCCCGCAGTCAACACACACGAAGCTTCCGAGTGGGAGTAGACGATGAAAACCACCAGACGTGAGTTCCTCGCCACCGCCGCGGCGGCGCCCGTGCTCTCGCCGTTACTGCTCGGCACGCAGGACAAGGGCGGCACGAAGGCGCCCATCCTCGGGAGCGGCGCCTACGCGTACGAAGCGATTCACGACTGGGGAGAACTGCCGGCCCGCATCAAGTGGGGCAACACGCACGGCGTGGTCGAAGATTCGCAGGGGAACATTTATGTGCACCACACGGTCCACGCGACGAGCGACAGCGCCGACTCGATGGTCGTGTTCGATTCGAAGGGGAAGTTCGTTCGCTCCTGGGGCTCCGAATTCAAAGGCGTCGCGCACGGCCTGCACATTCGCAAGGAAGGCAGCGACGAGTTTCTTTACCTGACGGTGAACGCGGCGAACCCGCGCATGACGCCTCAGCCCTCCATGCAGGCCGTCGTCGTGAAGGCCACGCCGAAGGGCGAGGTCGTCTGGAAGATCGCGGGACCGCCCGATGTTGATGCGTACAAGCCAGGCGCCGACGGGGCGCCGAAGCGCTACAACCCGACCAATGTGGCGATTGCGCCCAACGGCGATATCTACGTCGGCGACGGCTATGGGTCGTTTTATATCAACCAGTACACCAGCAAAGCCGAATACGTCCGCACGTTCGGTGGAAGGGGCTCAGAAGCGGGCCAGCTGAACGAACCGCACGGCATCTGGGTCGATACCCGCGGACCGAATCCGATGCTCGTCGTGGCCGATCGCCGGAACAACCGCCTCCAGCGGTTCACCCTGGATGGTGCGCACATCGACTTCGTACCGGGGTTCAGGCTGCCGTGTCACTTCGATGAGCGCCAGGGCGCGGTCGTCATTCCCGACCTGCACGGCCGCGTGACGCTCCTCGACGCGCGGAATGGGCTCATCGAGCACCTGGGCGACTCGAACGCGCCCGCCTGGAACAACCCGCTGCGGGGGCAGCCGCGCACCGCGTTCATCCCGGGGCAGTTCATCTGCCCGCACGGCGCGTGTTTCGACCACACCGGCAATATCTTCGTCGTCGAGTGGGTCGAGGTTGGCCGGGTGACCAAGCTGCGGAAGGTGTAGGGGTCCTCGAAAAAGCGCCGGTCGTTACTCGTGGCCCGTCACGCGGGCAGGGTGAAGGAGAAGGTGCTGCCTTGGCCCTCTGTGCTATCCGCCCAGATCGTGCCTCCGTGCGCCTCGACGATTGCCCGGGAGATATAGAGACCGAGGCCAAGACCGCGCCGGTCGGCATTGCCCGCCTGGTGGAACCGGTCGAAGATGCGCTGCAGATCCTCAGACGGGATTCCCGTGCCGGTATCGCTGACCTCGATCCGGCAGCCATGCGGCTGCGGGACGACGCGCAGCGTGACCAGGCCGCCGCTGCCGGTGAACTGCAGCGCGTTGCGGACCAGGTTGGACAATACCTGGAGGATGCGGTCGTGATCGAACCGTGCCTGAACGCGCGCCTGGGGCACGTCCAGGCGCAGAGACACGTCGTGTGCGCAGGCGATGGCGTCGAACGCGGCAAGGCACTCCTTCACAGTGTCGGTGACGTCGCCCGGGCCTGGCGACAGCCTGAACTGTCCGTGTTGGAAGCGCGTCGCGTCGAGCAAATCGGACAGCATGCGGCCCATCTGATCGGCCGACCGCTGGATGCGCTCGGCCGCGCGCAGCAGATCGTCCGAGGCTTCGACGGTCGGCACGCGCTCCTTGATAATGGCTGCGCTGACGGCAATGACGCTGAGCGGAGTCCGCAGATCGTGACTCACGATGGCGAGGAACTCCTCGCGCGTGACCATCATGTCGCGGGCCGCGCCGTGCGCCTCTTCCTCTTCTCGCAGGAGGTTGAACGTCTGATCGATCGCCAGATCCGTATCCGCACGCTCCCTCGCGAGATCGACGTCGGTTTGTCGCCGCTCTTCTTCCAGTAGACGGCCCTGTTGCTCGCGTTCGTTTTCCATCGCGAGCCGCTCAGCCTCCAGCGTCTGATCGAGACGATGGCGCTCATCGCGCAGGGTTTCGTCGGCCTGGGTCCGCTCGTCCGCCAGACTCGCCGCGACAAGCCCGAGGCTCTCCGCGACGTCCGCAAGCTTTCCGGCGACAACCGGTTCAGGCTCTTCGTGGGTCGCAGCGGTCGGGGGAACGCTGTCGGAAGTGTCCGTGCCGATCACTCTACCGGCGGTTCCGTCGAGCGACCGGACCACGTCGTGGAGCGTATCGAGGGCGGCGTCTTCCTCCGTTTCTGTCTCTGTGAGCTTCTCCGCGGCCCGTGTCAGACCCGCCGCAGCCTCGGCGAGATTTTCTGCCGCTTCCGCCAGCGTTTCAGCCAAATCGGGCAGCGAACCGGTTCCGCTCGAAGGGGAGGCGGGGGCCGAGTCACCCAGCCGTGGGTTGTCGTCCCTGCCGGCGACCTCTGCGGCAAGCGCATCCGTCTGCTCGCGCTCGTGTCTCAGCTTTTCGTCTGTGGCCTCACGGTCGCGCTCGAGGACGGTGCCAATCTTCCGCCGGAGATGCTTCTCACGACTCATGCGGGAAGCAATGCAAGAGGCAGACCTGACGCGGCGGTGGGCCGCGTGTTGCACGAGTTCCCGCGCGAGTTCATTCCAAGGAGGTTATGTATGGCGGATCGAATCAACAAACCAGACTGGAACGACGAAGATACGTACTGGCATGAGAACTATCCAACGCGGCCGTATGCCGGCTCAAAGGATTACACCTACTATCAGCCTGGCTACGGTATGGGTACGAAGCGGCAAATAAATACCAGGGCCGCGAGTGGTCGGACGTCGAAATGGACCTGCAGCGTGACTGGGACCGGTTCGAACATCGCGGCCAGTCGACCTGGGAACACATGAAAGCCGCCGTGCGTGACGCGTGGGATCGGGTGACCGGGCACCGGTCGGTCGGCGCGCGTTAGGCAGCGCTCAGGTCGAGGCGGCCGATTGCCGGCCTCCTCGACCGTTTTCTAAACGTCCGACCAGCGTTTTACGCGGACCCAGCAGGCCCCCGTAGAACTGTTATTTGACGATTCGTATGTTGAGCGGCGTTGTCGGCGCCGTTGGCGCACTCTGAATCACGCTGACCTGAACGCCCGCGATGCTGATGGTGGTGGACCGCGTCAAGGTTCCGGGATTCGAGGCCACCGTGTAGCTGCCAGTCCCGGATCCTGTGCCCGCTGCCGTTACCGCAATCCACGAGCCCGTCGTCGACGATGTCCAGGCGCATCCCGACTGCGTCGTCACGGTAAACGTGCCGGTTGCGCCCGTGCCCGGAATCGAGACGATGAGCGGGCTGACCGAGAACGTGCACGATGCGCTCGGTTCAGTGACGACGAAGGTATTGCCGGCGATCGTCAGCGTGGCCGATCTTGCGGCCGTCGTAGTATTCGCCCCGGCGGTAAAGCTGACACTGCCGGCCCCAACGCGACCCGTGCCGTTGGAGATGGTGACCCATGATGCGCCGCTCGTCGCAGTCCAGGCGCATCCAGCGCCCGTCGTGACCGAGACGATGCTGTTGCCACCATTGACCGACAGCGCCATGCTCGTGGGTGAAATCGTGTACGAGCAGGGTGCCGCAGCCTGCGTCATGGTAAAGATGCTACTCCCGATGGTCAGTGTGCCCGTGCGAGAGACGGATCCCGTATTTGCGGCAAACGAGTAATTGATCGTGCCGTTGCCGCTGCCGGTCGAACCGCTGGTGATGGTGATCCATCCGGCACTGGTCGCGGCGGTCCAGTTGCAGCCCGCTGCCGCAGTGACGGTGACGATACCCGAGCCGGCCGCGGACGTGAGGTTGGCCGACCCTGGTGAAATCGTCGGAAGACACGTCACGCCGGCCTGGTTCACCGTAAGGGTGCTGCCGCCCACGGACACCGTACCCGTGCGCGCTGCGGTTCCGGCATTCGTCGCGACCGTGTACGTGAGCGAGCCGTTGCCGGTGCCGGTGGCCCCTGTGGTGATCGTGATCCACGCATTGTTGCTCGTCGTGGTCCAACCGCAGCCGGTTGCTGCGCTGACCGTGACGACCCCCGAGGCCCCTGACGAGGCGACCGTTGCCGATGTGGGCGAGATCGCGGAGACGCAAGTGGCACCGGCTTGCGTGACGGTGAAGGTGTTGCCATCGATTGTCAGCGTGCCCGTCCGCGACGACGTGGTCGTGTTCGCGGCAACATCGTACGTCACCGACCCGTTGCCGGAGCCCGAGGTGCCCGCGCTGATCGTGAGCCACGCGGCGCTGCTCGTTGCGGTCCACGCGCAGCCGGTCGCCGCGGTCACGGTGACCGTGGCGGTGGTAGCAGCGGACGTCGGACTGGCGGAGGCCGGTGCAATCGTCGGCGTGCAGGGTGCGCCGGCCTGCGTCACGGTGAAGGTGTTGCCATCGATCGTCAGCGTGCC